>JBMCFZ010000073.1:0-4220 GCA_048620055.1 archaeon
ATTCAATCTATGATAGGTGGTAAAATTAGAAAGCCTATTACTGGATATGATGATTATCTTATTGATAGCGATTTGCAAAAAGAGGCTGATGAAAAAATGAAAGATTTGATTGATAAAAAATCTAATATAAAAGAGCCAGGATTAATAGGAAGAACTTGGGACAGAATGCTTGTTAACACAACACAGAATATAGTTCCGAATATAGCGGATACAATAGGAGTTCATCTTAGAGAGTTGGATGATATAAATAGAAAATATAATCCAATTTCAGTAATAAGCGAAAAAATTACTGGTAAACCAGTAGATTCTCTAATTGTTTTAGATTCAGAAGGAAACTTAAAACTAAATAAAGATGGTCATGTTGACGAATCAAAAGAGATTGTGGTAGAAGGGGGAAGAGAAATGGAGGTCCCAAAAGAAAATAGACTATATGAATATACAGGGAAAATGATTCAGAACTGGGGTGAGGAGATGAAATATTTCTCTAAAAAAATGGTAGAAAATAACCCAGAAGAATATCAATATTTAGGAGAAGAACCTGAAGGAGTAGGGGAGTATACTGCAGATTTACTTGGTGGTGTTCTTCCTTCTCTTGGTACTACACTAACAACATCTTCTATTGGTTTTCTTACTGGAGGACCTGCTGGAGCAGCTAAGGGTGCACAGTTAGGTGGTTATGGTATAGAATTTGGAAGTATGTATGATGAAGCAAAAGAGGAAGGTCTTAGCGAGGAGGAGGCTAGATGGTTAGGTAGAGGATATGGTGCTGTCTCTTCAACATTAGAAAGAGCTTCTGCGGTTAATCTTTTTAGTAAAAGTGGAATTACTGATGGTATAACAGATAGCTTTTTAGGACATCTTAAAAATGGTGTATTGAAAGCTTTTAGACAAAGTCAGATTGAAGGTCTGACTGAAGGTTTACAAGAAATTTCATTTAATGCATTTGCTAAGACCTTTGATGAAGAAAGGGAATTGTTTGAAAATGTACATCATTCTTATGCTGGTGGTGTTCTTGCTGGTGGTATTACTGGTTTCCCAGGAGGTTTAGGGCAGTCAGTAATAGAGAGTCAAGAAACTATAAATGAAATACAACAAGAACAATTTAATAATATAAACGAATTAGAAAATGAATATAGGGTAGAAGGAGATGAAGCAAATGAAATGAATTATAATCCAGATGAAATTGAAAATGTCGACAGCTTAATAGAAAGCAGGAATAAACTAGAAAGTGTTGAAGAGAGAATAGCAGGTGTGTTTGATATTGAATATCAATATAAGAAAGCTGGCTTAGATGAGCTTGGAACTATGGCGAAAAATATTAATCAGGAGGTTACTGCCGAGACTAAAAAGGGCTATGATATGTTGATAAGCCTTAATCAGGATTATGATTTATCTAAGCAAGACTTTCAGGATTTAGCATTTTTAACAGAAAGGCCTGATACAGCTCCAACAGAGTTAGAAGGAGCGGTAAGTGAATTAAGAAATTATTATGATGAGAATGCTAAATATTTAATCGATAATAAATGGCAAGACCAGGGATTTTATGGAAGAGTATTAGATACTATAGATAATAGAACCTCAGAACTTGAAAGTATGATAGACAGAGGAGAGTTTGGTCCTAGAAGTAAGGATGATGTAGTTACAGAACTGGAGACATTAAAAAGCAATAGAGAAATGATAGTTAATGAGGATTTAAGATTTGTTAATATCCCTTTAAAACACTGGTTTTTTGACCAGATGCAAAAAAATCCACAAAAATATTCTAAATTATTTAGCAGTAGTATACTTAAAAGAAGAGAGAGCCTTACTTTAGAGCAATTTTTAGAGAGTGCTCAGGAAGAAG
This sequence comes from archaeon, assembly GCA_048620055.1. GTDB lineage: Archaea > B1Sed10-29 > B1Sed10-29 > B1Sed10-29 > B1Sed10-29 > B1Sed10-29. The sequence continues at coordinate 1,844 of JBMCFZ010000073.1, forward strand.
GTTATGATATAGATGTAGATGTAAGAGACATGGTAATGTCTTATCAGAGACAAATGTCAGAAATTAAAGCAATTGATAAAATTTTTGATAGAGCAACTGAAGATGGAATAATAAAAAATGCTGATAAATTATCTAATACAGAAAAAGAAAGTGGGAATTGGACAGAGCTCCCAGATAAATATGGACCATGGTCTGGTAAATATGTAGCAACCCCATTTCTTGATACATTTCAAGCTAGGATGGGATTTAACCAAAACTATAGTTCAGTTCAACATGCATTTGATACTGTTTTTGGTACTGCTAAGATGCTCACTTTCTGGAATCCAGTAATATTACCTGCTTATGATATTATACAGGGAATAAAAGCTGGAACTTTAATTTCTCCTAATACACCTAAGAACTTTGCTAAAGCAGCAAAACAGGTATTTGGAAAGGGTTATGATGATAACGTCTTACAGGCTGAGAGGCAGGGTACTTTTTCTACTCCATTTAATAAAGGATATGATACTTTTTATAAAGATGTAACAGACTTTAAAAACACACAAGACCATAATTTCATGATGGCTAAGGCGCTTAGAATAGCTCAATCCACTAAAGATAATGGTGCTGTTGGTATTCTTGGTTCTGCTAAAGAAATGATGTCTCTTATGTATTATGGTAGCCATGATTTAGCATGGAAAACAGATAAGGTTGTTAGATTAACTAGTAGAGAAAACTTAATAGAGAGAGGTTATACTCCTATGGAAGCCTCACAAAGAGCAGCTAAAGTACATGCTGACTATGCCTCTATTCCTAAAAATACAAGGAAGGTACTAAATAAAATACTTTATACTCCTTCATTTACAATATCAATGAGTAAGTTGTTTGCTGAAGAAGCCAACTCATATAGAAGAGTAATAATGAATTCTGCTCAGAGAGGAGATATAGATAAAGCTGCTTCTTTAGGATTAATGACTGCAATGATGTTAGCAAGAGACTATGTTATGACTGAAAGAAATGACTTTGAAAGAGATGAAATATTTAGAAGATATACTAAAGAAATAGAAAATGAAGAAGGGGAAAGAGAAGAATTGGTTGTAACTCATTATGGTCCTGATTTAGAAATGTGGAAGACTGTTAATGATGTTTTCAGTCACGATGAGACAGCTACAAATATAGCTACAAAATATTTAGGTAATTATGAAACTAAAACTCATCCTATTTATCAATTAGCTCTTCAGCTAGCTACTAATCAAAAGTCTGATTATTCTAAGATATATTATAACTTTGACAAGGAAAGCACTAAGATGAGAAAGACTGGTGTTTATGCTATAAAGAATACATTTAGAATAATGAAGGCATTTGCGTCTGAGGACCCAGAAAGATTAAGAGAGCAAGATATAGCTAAAAAAGAGCTTGGTGGTTTTTGGGATAAGGTACTTACCCCTATTACATTTAAATATGTAAGAAGCACTGAAGACCAAAGAAAGGCAGGTCAGATGGTAAATATGGAGGAAAAATTTAGAGACGATTTAATTAGAGCATTAAAAAGGTATGAGTCTGGTGAATATACCTCTGAGGAGTATGAAGATGTTATTGATTCTTTAAGAGATGAGTTTGATAACAGTATAGATGAATTAGAGAAGCCAGACGGACCAACAGAAGCTACAGATGAAGACAAAAGTATAATAGAGTCGTTCAAAAAAGAAGTATTAAATAGAAATAATAAATAATGCCTAATGATGATTTACAAAAATTTATAACCCAACAAAACGTGATGGCAGAACAAATTAAGAACAATACTAAAAGTATTGAAGAGCTTAAAACTAGCCTAAAAGACTATATTGAAGAAGACAGAGGCTGGAAGAAAGAGTTGAAAGAAAGTTTGGATAATAAATATGCTAGGAAGTCAGAAGTTGATGAATTAAGAAGATGGTTACTTTCTTTCTTTGGAGTTTTAACAGCGACACTTCTTGGTATTTGTGGATATTTAATAGCTAATTATGTAATATAAATATGTTTAATAAATTCCTTAAACTACTTAAAAAAGACAAAGAGGACAACAAGGATAAAATAAAAGGATTAGGTAAAGGATTGAGACCATCTCCAAGAGATGATAGAGATTTAGCTTTATCTGGGACTATACCAGAGATTAAAAGATATCCAAAAGAAAAGCCTTGTCCTTTTGATTTAAGGATTCATAATCAAGGAGTTAACCCTTCTTGTGTAGGTCATTCAACATCAACTATCAAAGAAGGAATGGAGAGAAAAGAGAGAGTAAAAATAGACTTTGATGGGGAATGGCTTTACAAGGAATGTAAAAAGATAGACGATTTTGATGGTGATGGAACTTATTTAAGAACAGCATTAAAAGTATTAAAGAATAAAGGTGTAAAAC
>JBMCFZ010000074.1:0-4206 GCA_048620055.1 archaeon
CGTATACCCTTTCAGCAGTTTTTTTATTTTCCTTTCCTATTCTATCTGAACCTTTAATTGCAGCTAATAACTTCGTTGATTTTTCAATATCTTTTTCACTTATCTTTCCATTCTCTCTCGCTTTACCAAGTGTCCTCGCTATCTTTTTAACTCCTCCTTCTTTGACTTTTTTCCTAAGTTCCTCTTGACGTTGCTTCCTCTTCTCCTCTTTCTTTTTCTTCTTATCCACTTTTTCAACATTAAAATTTACTCTATTAATCATTTCCTTCATCTCAATTTCTTTAATTAAATTTAAATTTCCACCTTAAAACATTTATTTAAACTTTCCTTCTATCTTTTTCTTTTTGTAACCGATGGATAAATTTTTAACTACCTTAATATCATTCTCACTGAGTTTCCCACGGGCTTTGAGCCATGTGTATAAATCTCTGAGTTCTTTTATCTCATCTTTACTTACTTTTTCTTTGTTAAATATCTCTTTTGATTTCTCACGTAACTTCTTATTCTCTATTTGAGGCACTTCCTTTTTCTTCTTTTGAATTTGTTTCTTTCTCTTAGATTTTTTTCTTTTATTCATTTTTATCTCCAAATTTTCAAATTTAATTCAACTCATTATATATTTATACTTTGTAACTTATATGCATTTTGAGTGAAATATGGGTAAATAAGCCAAATACATTTTTTCAGAGATCCAGACTGATTCTGAGTGCTTCATCAATTTTCTCCATTTTTTCAGAAGAAACTCTACCCATTTTCTTCAGAATCCTGTGTTCTATTGAAACCGTTCTAATCTGATTAAGTAGAACAGTTGAATCCTGCTCTAAACCTGTTTCAAGATCCGCTTCTAAATTCACCTGAGCCGGATTATTCTCTTCATATCTACTGGTTAATGGAGCTATTATAGTAGTTGGAGAATACCTGTTCCCAATATCGTTCTGTATAACTACAGCAGGTCTTTTCTTCCCTTGCTCAGATCCCTTAACAGGCTCCAAGTTCACTAAAACTATTTCTCCTCTTCTCAATTTCATAGTAATCCTACAGATATTTTTTACAAGTATTTATTGGTTTCTTTAGAAACCTGAGACCATTCCTCCGCTATCTTTCTATCTCTTTCAGCCGTCCTTCTATATCCTTCAGCCAATTCTTCCTTGTCTACCTTCTTTTTAAGAACTAGTTTATCTTCCTCTTCCCTCACTTCGAATTCATCTCCTTTCTTTATATTTTTCTTTTCCCTAATCTGTTTAGGAATGGTTATCTGGCCTCGAGCACCAATTTTTCTAGTTATCATGAAATCACCTATATTAATTCATATTTAATCCATACTTAATTCATATCTATTTCATACTTATGTGTTTAATCCTTTTAAAACCTTCCTTTTCAACAATAAATTTTGAAATAGGCTCTTTCAAAAGATTCATTAATTAACTTCGCTTTATATGTCTATATTTTAACTTACTCCGGAGAATTAAAAAACACTTTGTTGGAGTAAAATTAAAAACAATTTAAAAAATATTAATAAGTGCAAGTCCTTTATGTATAAATGTAGTAAGAGATATAAAGAGTATGAAGTTCAAATAGAAGATGATCAAATGGCTTTCGATACACAGAAATTCGTGATAGATACCTCCGCATTCACCGCGGTAGGAGAATCTAGAGAAGAAATAAAGAGAAATATAGGTAAATTAATCGAACTAATAGCGAAGGGAAAGGAAGCTAATATCAGGTGTTACGTGCCACCTTCAGTGTGGAAGGAAACTAAAAGAATACTTGAAGGTAAAGAGATACCTGAAGAACAAATAAACAAACTGAACTCCTGGTTAATACAGAAATCACCTAATAAAACAGATTTAAAAATTCCAGCTAACTTCATCTACCAATACGTGGGAGAAGTAAGAAAAAATATAGATAAAGGATTAAGAGAAGCTGAAAAAGCAGTTATAAGAACAGAGAAAGACCCGGAACCAGCTTCAGAAATAATAAGCGACTTAAGAGACAAATACAGGAGAGCATTAAGACAAGGTATACTGGATTCAAGGGAAGACCTATCAATACTTCTACTGGCAAAGGAACTTGAAGGAGGAATAGTCGCTAAAGACGCTGGAATAGAGGACTGGGCGAAGGAATGGGGAATAAGATACTTATCAGCGGAAGCATTCCCATCACTGATAAAGGAACACTTGGAACAGAAGGAAGGATAGAAAAAATATTAATTTAGCTTAAATCTTTCAACTTTAGGTTTCTTCTCAGTTGTATATTCCCCGAGTATCACTTTCTCCATTTCCAGTGGCTCTCTTTTTTCATATTTCTTTACAGCTGAATCTAGTTTTCTCTTTGATTCAGCGTAGATAGTCATTAATTTATCTCCCTTCTCTATATTATCTCCTTTTTCAACTTCTAAATAGAGTCCAGCTCCTTTATCTCTAGGTGCTCCAGCCATTTTACCTATTTCAGCTATGGCTTTGGTGTGAAGATAATGTATTCTTCCTTTTTTATCAGCAGTTATCTCTTTAGTGTATTTTCCAAGCTCTATGTCCTTTGGTTTTATCTCAGGGTTTCCCCCCTGTTCTTTTATTATCTCCATCATTTTTTCCTTGGCTCTTCCAGATTCGAGTATCTTCTTCGCTTCGTAGTAACCTTCTCCTTCTTTTACTGCTTCTCCTATTTCAAGCATTAATCCAGCCATCTTCAAGGATTTTTCCCTGAGCCCTTCGGATACTTCCTCTCCATTCAATATTTTGAGTATTTCTCTAGCTTCCAATGCCGGTCCAACCGCTGATCCGATTGGATCGTAACCAGGAGTTATTATGCAGTGCACATCCATGTTCAGTCTTGTTCCCAGTGTCATGAAATCTTCTGCTAGTTCTTCAGCTTCCTCCTTGTTCTTTACTTTTGCTCCTTTACCTATTGGTATATCTATTAATACATGTGTGGCTCCTGCTGCTTTTTTCTTTCCAAGTATCGATCCGAGTAAAGCTCCTCTTGGATCTATGCTTAATGGATTTCTTACTCTTATTAACTTATCATCAGCTGCTGCTAAGTTTATTGTTCCTCCCCAAACTATGCAGCCGTTTATCTCTTCAACCATTTTATTTATCTTTTCCACTGAATGGTTAACCGGTGTTAATACTTCCATTGAATCAGCTGTTCCTGCTGGGCTCGTTATTGATCTTGAACTTGTTTTAGGTATTTTTAAACCAGCCGCAGCTATTATTGGAACTATTAACATAGTGGTTCTGTTCCCAGGTACTCCTCCTATGCAGTGTTTGTCAATTACTTTCCTACATTTGATGTCCAGTTTTTCACCCGTACTTATGATTGCTTTGGTAAAGTCAACAGTTTCATCTTCACTCATTCCACGGGTGTATAAACCTGTTATGTACGCTGTCATCTCTATATCGCTTAATTTGTCTTCCACGATATCCTCTATTATTTGTTCCGTCTCCTCTTTCTCAAGTTCTTTTCCATCTAATTTTCCCTTTATGTAATCAATAGAAATAGGTTTACCTATTGGTTTTAAATTCATTTCTTCTCCTTTCTTCAAATTCATTTTCTCAGTTAAAGCGGAGAATGTCCCTATTTTTCCTTTTTCTAAGAACTCTTCAGTTAAGTCAACTATCGCTACTTCTTTAGTTCCATCTCTAGATATTTCAACTCTGTCAGATCCTGACAGATTCATTTCAGCTGCATCATCCTCATGGAGAACCACTATCTTTTTTTCTCCCGAGGATATGTCCAGGGGACTAACCTTGAATTTGTACTTCATCCGGTTCTTCACCTTCTTTTATCAATTCATCTAAATCAGGTTCTTTTTTATCTATTCTTATCAATTTATTCAAACATTGTCTTCCATTCATATCTTTATCTATTCCCAGTTCTCTGGCTTTTGTTGAGATATAACTCGGTTTTTTCTCCATCATTTCATTCAATCTTTTTACTCCTGATATTATTACCGCTGCATCTTCCAGTTTCTCTATTGTATCTGGATCGAAGTAACTGCAGCATATGTATCCCAAGTCAGCTTCTATTAAAAGTAAATTTGCTTTACCTAGGTCTATATTGTAACCTAGTACCGCTCCGTTTTCAACTTCAAGTATTTCTCTATGCATTTTATCATTCCCCTTTAACTTTAATTAAATATCCACGGGTATTTTTCCTTGGCGTTATCTATGGTGTTGAATGGATGTATCAATCCCTGTTCAGTTATCA
>JBMCFZ010000075.1:0-4123 GCA_048620055.1 archaeon
GGATAACCCGTTTATCTCTCTATTTATATGCCTGCTGAGTTTTTCCACGTGGTTTTCATTTATCTCTATATTCATTTCTAGACATTTCTTTTCTACTGCTGCTTCGATTTCTTCTTTTTCAGTTGATCTATCTTCTTCTCTTATTTTCTTCAACACTTCATCTATTACTCTTGTTTCCTGTATATTATAGTTTTCTTCTTTAACTTCGTAGATCTCTTCTGTTTCTTTTTCTCTATTTATTTGGTAACCTATTTTTTCTTTGAGTTCCTTCTTCTCTTTATCAGTGTATACTAATTTTAAAGCGTTGTAGGGGCATGCTTCTATGCATCTGTATTCTTCTTGATTTGAACACAACGTGCATTTAATAGGTTTTTCTATTCCTTGAATTATTGCTTGGTTGGATTCTTTTACGCATGCACCACAGTTTCTACACTTTTCTTTTTTAATCCTGTATATTTTCTTTGTCTCTGTTTCTTCAAACGCATTTTCTGGGCATTTATCTATTATTTCTACATCTATATTTGTTGATTCAAATATTTCAAACATTTTTTCCTTTTGATCGTATCTCTTATAGCTTTTCAGTGTTTTTTCAGTTATTTCTGGACATGCTTCAAGGCAGAGTGAGCATCCTTCTATACATTTTTCTCTGTTTATCTCTATTTTCATTAACTTGTTATCTGTACTTCTCTTTAATTGCCTTTATTCTATTCTTTGGAGTTAAAAGTAGTTAATTAGATTTTACCAAACGGGTTTCCCATTATCCATTACCAATTCTTCATCCGCATACATTTTTCCTTTTTCCATTGGTTTTATGAAGTCGTGGTGGCCTGATGATTTGTTTTTTCCACCGTACCCTATATTCCATCCCACTGCTATGTGTATCGTTCCCTCTATTTTTTCATCTATTAAAATATATCCTTCTGTGTATTCTGCTTCTTTATTACAACCTATTCCTAGTTCCGCTATTGTCTTTATATTACCTGTATTCTCTTCAAAGAATCTACCTATGTACTCTTCATTTTCTTCCGCTGAGTAGCTTATTATTCTTCCATCTTTGAACTCTAGCCAAAGTTCTTTTACTGTTCCATAGCCTAGTATAGCTGTTTTCGGTATGAATATTTTACCATTCACTTTTTCTTCATTGGGCGCTGTAAATACTTCTCCACAGGGAAAATTCATTCCAACATCTCCTCTTTCTATATCTTCTTCGGTTAAAACACCGTTATCTTCCAATATTTCTCTACCTTCTATATCTAGAGTTAGGTCCGTTCCTTCTTCACTGATTATTCTTATTTTTTTAGCATTTTTTAATTTCTCATGCCATCTCTGTGTCTTTTCCTTCATTTCTGGTTTGAATGATTCCTCTAAAGTATTCTTCAGTACTTTTTTGAATTTTTCATAAGTTATCCCTAGTTCTTCAGCTATTTCTGGATGTGGCCATCCTATGTAGCTCCATCTCACTTTATTGTCGTCTTTTATTTCATTTAGTTTCTGCTGTACCGGTGCCGATGCAGCTATTTTTTCCTTTGAAGTTCCTTTTTTCCAGTTGGTGCTTTCTATTGGTTCTATAATTATTCTATAATCTGTTTTTTCTGCCAGTGATCTTGATAATTCAGTTAATTCTTTCAAGGAATCTGTGGGAGGCAATTCATATTTTTCTATTGCTCTCTTTTTGTTTATAGTTGTTAGTAGGGTGTGTGCTCCTTTTTCAAGGCACTTTCTCTCTATTTCTCTGGCTAGTTTCATGTTGTTCGGATGACATTCTATTACTACCGTATGCCCTATTTCTTCTTTAAATTTATTTCTTCCTTTTTCTTCATGAATTAGTGGCCCATATTCAGGTTCTGATAGTTCTCTAATCATTTTTTGATCTATATTATTGGGATCCTTTTTTATTTTTTTTATTATTTCTTCTCCGTACTCTTCTTTAGCTTTATCTATGTTTGGGTTTCTTTTCCTCCCTATCGAAAGGCTTTTATTCACTAATTTATCGGCGAGGTCTTCGTAATCTATATTCATATTAATTCCTCATTCATAGTTTAAGAGCTTTGAAAGTTTAAATGTTTCATTTTTAATTTACAGATAATTTATAAATTGATTTTTCCACCTATCTTAAGTTCTTCTTCGTCAGCTTTTCCCGGTGGAAGTTCTAATATGTATCTGCTCGGTTTTTTCGGTTTTATGTATGGTTTAAAAGGTTTTATCTTTCTTTTTATATCCACTATTTCTATATTTTTATCTAGGAATACTGCATCGAATCTTGAGAAAACGAAGAAGGAGTGTATTGCTGCTCCTTGTTTCTTTTCTCTACCTAAATCAAATAATAGGCCTTTATCTATCTTTTTTTTAAACATTAGACCTATTAACCTTTTTAGAAATGTATCTGCTTTCTCTATTTCTATGTTCATTTTAATCATTTTTATTTTTTAAGAATTTCATCGGAGTTCATAGAAAACGAAACACATGGATAAGTAAAAGAAAATGCTTATTGGCGCACCAATTATTGATCCAAATATGCTCATCTTAGCTAATCCTGCTATTGCTCCTAATACACACGCGATTTTTATCAGTGAATGAGTTCTTTTATTTATTCTATTTTTAAATTCTTTGTTAGTTGAAATTAAAGTGTATACTGATGTGCTCAGTATTAATAGAGCTAATCCTTCAATAGCAAACCCTATTAAGATAGGCATTAGTACTGACCCTATTATCCCCATTACTCCAGCTGTTTTAATTGATCTTGATGTATCAAAATCTTCACTGAATTTTATTATTCCAAGGTAGAATAATATATGTCCAAACAAGGTTAATAAGAATAAAAGTATTAGTAAAAGAGAATTTACGGCTGTTTGAAGTATTAGAGTTGAACTCAATTTATCTAAGTTTCTTAATAAATTAAATAAGCTCGTAGTCAGTATCACTATAATTAAGTGATTTAGACTCGCTATTATTCCACCAAAAATTCCTATTTTATATCTATTCATATCTTTTTCTCTCCGTGTAATTTAGAAAATAGATAAAAAGAAAATAACAAAATAAAAAAAGAGGGTTTAAAATCTTTGAATTCTTAGTATCTCTTAATGTTCGAATTCTATTCCTCCAACCCAGCCAGCTGCTAAGTTATAGAAGAATGCTGTTATTGCTCCTCCAACGAATCCGTAGATCACCATTCCGATTAGGGTTCCTATGAATGCTACTACTGTTGTTGTTCCTGCTAGCATCATCCCCATTCCTGGGATCATTCCTGATATTGCTCCTGTTCCTATAGCTGCTATTAATCCTGCTATAATTCCCCATATTAGTCCTATTATTGCTCCTACTTTTGCTACGGACATTATGTCAAATTTATTTATTTCTATTGTTGGCATTTATTGTCACCTCCAACATGCTATGTATATCCAAATCTATTAAATGTTGTTTTACTGAAAACGTTTTTACTTTAAAAAGGTTTCTGTTTATTCTTCCTTTTTGAACACGTTTTCCTTTATTTTCCCTCTTTTCAGTATTGTTATTACTCCGAATGCAGTTAGTATTATTCCCGCTATTATTCCTATTATTATTAAACCTATGGAGATAGGTGGTATTGTTAAAGGATCTTGAATAAATTCATAGTGGTCAGGTATTAAACTCAAAGAGTAAACCACTGAAAATAGGCCTATTAAAATAGTCGTGGCTGGTATTATTGCTCCAAGAGGTCCTATATTCTCTATTCTCTCCATGTTATCTCTTAGTTGACCGTAACCTCTTTCCGTGTCTTTTCTAAGTTGTTTTATTCTTTCTCTATTTTCATCTGCTTTCTGTTTAGGTTCCTGTACCCTCGAATTTACTTCTCTTTTTATTTCACTGAAATTTAAATCGATTTTTAGCTGCGTTTCTTCAAAAGTATCTTTCACCTTTTTCTCAAATCTCTTTAATAATTCATCTGTCTGTTCTTTAAATATTTTTTCTACTTCTCCTTCTAGTCTTTCCGTTAAATAACCGTGATATTCTTTACTAATTTTTTTGTAAACGTCTTCAGCCTTTTTCTTGTTTAATCCAACGCTTCTCAAGGAATCAATGATTTCTTTTTCTTCTTTCCCTTCTACTAACATTTCTAAAACTATTTTTGAAAGGTCCTTTGGAG
>JBMCFZ010000076.1:0-4087 GCA_048620055.1 archaeon
CCTTTATATCTTCCCAGTATTTCTCCAGCATTTTTTTATGGCTTTTGTATCTCCAGCTGTATATTCCTTGCATCTCTTCAGCAGTTTTAGGGTAGTATATGTAGAGGGGTTCTTTTACTACTGCTATTTTGTATTTCTTGGCTATTCTTATGCATAGGTCCCAGTCTCCTATCCTCACGTCTTCGTCGTATTTTCCTGTTTCTTCTAGTATCTTTTTCTCTAGTAAAGGGCCCGGTGGCACTATGTTGTTATGTGTGAGTGTTTCTTTGAATATGTTTCCTTCCTTCTCTGGGTATTTTATTGTTCTTTTCTTCCCGTTTGGATCTCTTGCTTCTCCCCATACAGTAACTGCTTTGTATTCTGAATCTTTTCCTTGTTTTTCTTTCAGTTTATTGATTTGTTTCTCTATTGTATCCGGTTTCAGCTCGTCATCTCCATCTAAGAAGGTTAAGTACTTTCCATTGGAGTTTTCTATTCCTATGTTTCTTGCTCCTTCCCCTGCTCCTCCTCTATTGTATTCTACATCTATTGTTTTTATTCTGTCATCTTCTATTTCTATGTAATTTTCTATATCTTCTTCCGGATAGTCGTTGACTACTATTATCTCTAGGTTTTCGTAGGTTTGATTCACCACGCTCTTAAGGGCTTTATTGAGCCCTTCGTGGTCTTTGTAAGTGGGTATTATCACGCTTACTAGTGGTTTTTTATCCATTTTTATCACTTTTCTATCTCTAACCATGGAACTTCTCTAAGTACAGGGTTATCTGAATTTTGAGGGTGGCCGAAGTTTCCTTGTTCTCCGAATGCTTCTCCGTGATCAGCTGTTATGATTACTTTTTTACCTTTAGGAACTTTTTCAATAAACTTTGTTACTTCTTCCATAGCTATATCTAGATTTTCTTTGTAGTATTTCTTTATTTCATCTATTTTTCCTTTTTGGTAATATTCTATTATTGGGTTGTATTCTTGGATCCCCAGGATTTTCCTGATTTTGTATTGCTTAGTTTCTGGTAGTTTTCTCCAGATTGGTCTTACTACTTTGAATACGATATCTAATATCTTCCTTTTAGTTGAATACTCTTCTTCTCCTTCTTCTGCTTTTGCTCTTTTTCTTCCCATCCATGAGCTTCCTCCTAGGTCCGCTGTTAGAAAAGGAGCATGCGGCTGTAGAAGATGTATTATGGTTTTCTCCTCTTTGTGTTCTTTTGCTGTTTCCATTACTTTTTCCGGTAGCACGGTTTGTTTTGATTCGTTCCATTCCGTGTTCCATAGATCTATTACTTTTTTGAATGTCTTGCTAGGGTTCCAATTACTTTTAAAACCAGTGCTGGTCTTTGAGAGAGGTAGACCGAGACTGTTGATGAATGGATTGGCAGAGATGTAGGTGTAGGGATATTGATCTATGAAGGTTTTTGAGAGCCAGTCCGGTGTACTGCTACCTCTGGATTTTATTTTATTTAATTTACCTCCTATTTCTTCCTTGTATTTTTCCTCGTAGATTTCTTTGAATACATCATATCTGCATGCATCTAAGATAATTAAGTGATTCCAGTTTGTCTTGTGGATTGGTTGAGGTTCTGTTTTTTCTTTCATTTCTTCACCTTCGGATAGTTTAGGAACCGGAACTTCTTTAAATTAATCTCCCCTAATGATAATTATGCCGGAAAAACAAAGTAATGAAGAGAAGAACAAGGCCTTAAAAACCATTGCTAAAGGCGGGAGTATAGTTTTTATTGGCCTTGTTTTTGCCAGAGCATTTAGTTATCTTTTTAGGATAGTTGTTGCCCGTTTCCTCGGGTCCTCTGTATATGGTTTGTATTCATTGGGTCTGGCGGTTTTTTCTGTCTTGGTGGCTGTGTCTTTGATGGGTGTTGACTCAGGTATACAGCGATTTATACCTTATTATTCTGGTAAGAGAGAAGATAGGGTTCGTGGAATATTGAAATCAGGCTTAAGGATATCTATGCCGGTTGGATTAGTTTTCTCTTTCATATTGGTGGTTTTTTCCCCTCAATTGAGTGTTATTTTGTTTAATAATCCTTCCATGAGTTTGGTTCTACGAGTATTCGGTCTCTTGATTCCTTTTAAGATTTTCTCAGATAATCTTAAATCCGTGGTAATTGGATTGAAGAAGATTAAGTATGATGTTTATTCCTCTAAATTCCTTAATATTGGCTCCAAGTTTCTTTTAACAATTTTACTTATCTTCATGGGTTTGGAGATCCTTGGTGTGTTGGCTGCGTTCTTCATTGCCACTATAATAGGATTGATCGCTCTCATCTACTTCCTGGTTTTCAAGTTACATTACTTCGACTTTGATAAAAGCAGTTTCTCCGTGAAGAAGATGTTTCTTTATTCCTGGCCTCTTGTGATTGCTACTATTTTTATGCAGGTTATTGGATGGACTGATGTCTTAATGATGGGTTACTTCCTCAGTGAATCGCAGGTGGGTATCTATAATGCTGCTTTACCCACTGCTATGATTCTACCTTTCTTCCTTATCGGGATTAATAGGATTATCTTCCCTGTTTTCTCCGAGTTATATGGTAAGAAAAATCTAAGTGAATTGAGGAGAGTTTACCAGGTAACTACTAAATGGGTTTTTGCTTTGACTATTCCTTTCTTCCTCGTGATGTTCTTGTTCCCAAGGCAGTTACTTCTTACTTTATTCGGCTCTGAATACCTCCCTGCGGCGTTCTCTCTATCTATTCTTGCTTTAGCTTATTTTTACCATGCTTCGATGGGTGCGGTCGGTGGTCTTCTTAAGACTATTGGGAAGACCAAGGTGTTTGCCTTGGTCACTGGCGTGAGCGCCACTGTGAACATAGCTCTGAACTGGCTCCTCATACCTGTCTACGGCATAGTCGGTGGGGCAGTGGCCACGGGAGTAGCCATATTCCTCTATAATACCCTATGGCTCTTCTTCGTATACAAGAAGATAAAAGTTCATCCTTTCACTTTCTCTTACGTAAAGACAGGTTTATCTGGACTTCTATCTGTTCTACTGGTCTTCTTATCTTTAAATATTCTGTTTGAATCTCCTAGCATATTTATCTATATCATAGGGTTCTTTATCTTTGTCTTATTGTATTCTCTGTTCTCTCTTTTAGCTGGAGTACTGGAGCAAGAAGATTTGATGCTAATGAAGGCAGTTGAGAGGAAGCTAGGGATAAATCTAGGATTTGTTAGAAGGATAATCAAGAGATTCACTTAAGGTTTCTAGCTTTTTCTTTTATCTTGGTTTTCTCTGATTTTCTTTTATCTATTTCTAGCCATGGTACCTCTCTTAATACTGGATTATCAGATTTTAAAGGGTGTTTCCACTCTCCTTGTTCTCCAAATGCTTCTCCATGGTCTGCTGTGATAATGATTTTCCCATCTATATCTTCGATTAGCCTTGAAACTTGTTCAAGAACCAGTTTAAGATTTTCTGAATAATAATTTTTTAATTCGTCTATTCTATCCTCTTTTCGGAATTTTTCAAAGAGACTTGTATTTTCTTTCTTCCCTATTATTTTTCTAATTGAAATACGTGTCTTACGGGGTAATCTATTCCATATGGGCAATATTTTTATGAATATTTTTTCACCTATTTTTGACCAGAATTTATTAAATATTTTTCTAAATAATGCTTGGTTCTTATTAGTTTTTGTATAATAGGCCAGATATGGTTCGTGGGGTTGCATGTAATGTATTATGGTTTTTTCATTATTTAAGTTATTTTTAACGGCCTTATTTACTTCTTCAGGTGTTACGGTTCCTATTTCACTGTTCCATCTGTTTTTCCATACGTCTATGATATTATCAAAGTATTTTGTGGGTTTCCAATCTTTATTTGATATATTATTTTTGTTATCTTTAGTTACTCTTTCTTTGAATGTTATTCCCTTGGAATTTATCCATGGGCTTGTGGAGATATAGGTAGAGTTTTTTATGGGTTTTTTGAATGTTTTAAAAAGCCATTCAGTAGTATTTGACCCTCTAGATTTTCTTTTTTCTAGTTTTCCTTTTCTTAGGTTTTTGTAGTTTTTGTATTGTTCTTTGAAGTAATCGTATCTGCATGCGTCTAGGATTATTAGGTAATCCC
>JBMCFZ010000077.1:0-4077 GCA_048620055.1 archaeon
CTGTAGATCGGTGTCTATTTTTTTCTTTTTTTCTTAAGTGCTTTTAGGTCAAGTGCGTCTAGAATTTCTGATGTTCTTATTATTTTTTCTTCTCCCGATCCTGCTCTCAGTGAGTTTCTGGTTTTTTCATCTATTCTTCCTTGTTCGTATAGTCTTTCAGTGAATTTCTCTGCTTTATCTACTGCTTCTCCTAAATTTTTAACTTCTCCTTTTTTCCCTGTAAGTTTCTTTATTCCTTGTTCAACTTTTTTAGGCTCTGATCTTAAGGGAGTTTCCTTAATCCTTTTCAGTGCTTTTTCCTTTTTTTCTTCAATCTTTTTTTGTTTTGTTTTCTTTGACATGTTTATCACGTCCGTTTAAATTAGAGTCTTTTGTTAATTATAAACCTTTGCATATATTTTATAAAACTTTATTTCTTCATATTTCCCTTTTAATTTCTTTAAAAACTTCTTCTAGTTCTTCGAGTGATAGGTCTTTTACTTTTCTATCATCACTTCTATCTATGCTGAATCCGTGTTTCATTGCATTTCGAAGGTTTTTGTTTCTATACCTGAATACTTCTCTTATGAATTTATCGTATTTCTTGTTCCTTTCTTTTCCCCTTGGTTCTAGAATCATTACTGCTGAATCTACTTTTGGCATCGGGTAGAAGTGTCTCTTAGATATTATTTCCCTTAGTTTTGGCTTGTAATAGGTTTGTATCATGACGCTGAGTCGTCCGTAGTTGCTGTCTCCTGGTTCAGCGACCATTTTTTCTCCCACTTCTTTTTGATATACTAATACTGCTTTTTCGAAGTCGTAGTCGAGTAGTTTGAAGGTGAATGGTGTGGATATGCTAAACGGTAAGCTGGATATTGTTTTGTCAAATTCAGGGTAATCTACTTCTAAGCAGTCTTCCCATATGTATTCTATGTTATCGTATTTCTTCAGTCTTTGATCTAAAAGTGGTTTTAGTTTCTTGTCTTTCTCTATAGCTATTACTTTGCCTGCTTTTTCAGCTATTTCTTGAGTTAGAAAACCTGGTCCTGGACCTATCTCTAGAACTGTTTCCGTTGATTTTATTCTTCCGTATCGTGCTATTCTTTGTATTATGCTCTTGTTTCTAAGAAAGTATTGATCTAGAACAGGATTTGCTCGAAATCCGTGTTTTCCTTCAAGTTTCCTGATTTTTTTCGTGAGGTCCATAGAATTCATTCTCAGTTTCTTTGAATTTTATCTTCTTCGTTTTTCCTTAGGTTTCTTTGTAAATAGGTTGTATTTTGTGTTTCCTTCTAGTTCTTCTAGCAGTCTCTGAGATAATGGTTTTTTTGGATTTGGCATTAGATCCACTCTTTCTTCTATTTCTTCGTAGGATTTGAATTCTTTTTTCCTTCTCTCGTCCAGGATTTTCTCCATGTGTTTTTTACCTATTCCTGGAAGTAGTTCTAAACTATGTTCTTTAATGGTTATGGGTCCTGTTTTATTGAAGAATTTGACGAATTTATCTTCGTTTTCCTCTACTAGTGTTTCAACTACTTTTTCCAATTCGTTTTTAGCTGTCGTGGTTAAGTCCTTGTATTCTAAAGTTGATTTTATGTATTCTATTTTTTCCCTATCATCTTTTCCTATGTAGAGTTTTTCCCCGAGGGATATCTTCGCATCTTCTTTAGGTATTAGTTCTAGTAACGTGAAGTGATTTGTGCCTATAGCTTGGACTACCGGCTTCCTTTTGTAGTTCTTTTTGTAACCTTTTTTCAGGTATTCCAACGCTATTGCGTTCTCTTCTTTCTTCATTTTCAATCTTCCTCGTGTTTTTACTTGGCTTCACGTAAATCATCTATTATCTTTAGAATTTTATTTGTTTTTTCTTCGTCTACATCGAATCTTTCTTTTTCAAAGACTAGGTTTATTTGATCTTCGTTAAATGGAGCTAGATTCACTAGACGTACTGCTAGTTTTTCCTCTATATCCAGGTCTTTTATTTCTTCTACTGCTTTCTCCTCTCTTTCTACATCTTCTTTTCCGAATTTCTCAGCGTAGTTTAGAGTAATTTTTTGTTCATATGTTAGTTCTTCCTCTTCGTCTAACTGTTTTTGTCTTTCTTCGAGGTTTTGTCTTACTTCTGAGATCGTTATTGGTCTTTTATCTTTAATTTCTTTTCCTATCATTTTTATTCACCTGACTAAATGTTTGTAGTTTTGTCTCCATTTTTTGAGGACTAGTTTGTTTTGGTTTTCTTTATTTATAATTTTAATGTAGTTCTCTTTCATCTACTTTGTTTACTTTTCACTTTTTTTACTTTTTTCTTGTTTTTTAAGGTGTGCTGGGTGTATTATTTGTTTCTTGGTAGCTTTTTGATCTTTTAATTCTACTATGTAACATTTTCCTTGTTTTCCAGTTACCTCTCCGGTTTTTCCGAAGAATCTTTTGTATGGTAAGCCTGATGTTACTGACGAATCCGGTTTTACGTGTACTTTGTCTCCTTCTTCGAATTCCTGGAGTAGCTTCGTGATGTTGGGCATCCCTTTTTCTCTTGTTTTCTTCGTTAATTGTTTTCTTGTTTTTGCTCTGGATCCTTTTTTCTTGAATTTAACCATTTTTATTCGCCTCCTGAGTATCTGTTTGTTTAGCGTATTTTCAGTGTTTTAGCTGTATTCTTGGCACTGTTTATTTATCTTTAGAGTAATATTTATCTTTAAACTGTTTGTTTAATAGATGTGTATTTATTTTTATTCCAGGTGTATTTATAAATTGGTATTGATTTTTGCAAAAATTTATAAATAAGTGTGCATAAATATTTCATTACTAAATAATTTGGAAAAGTGATTTAAATGGGAGATGAAAAAGATAAAGGCCTTGATATGGAGAAATTTGGATTAAGATTAGCTTTTGGAATATTCGCAGTTTTCTTAATCTTTGAACATTCTTTTCCCGGTTCTAATGCTTATAAAACTTTATTCTCATTGGCTTCTATCTTAGCAGTATTATTATTGATCAAAGGAGCTTATAATCTAGTATTTAAAGGAAAGGAAATGACTTTTTGGACTGGCGCAGCAATAGCTATTGTTTTAATTCTATTCTTCAATGGAATGAGTTCTCTCCTTGCAGCAATTAATCTAGTATTTATCGCTATTGGAGAAGTATTTGGAGTCATATTTGGAGTTTTATAGCCTTTTAAAAAGTTATTTGATATCTTCTACGGATACTCCTTTCTTTTTTATTCCTTCTAATTCATCTTTTTTCTCCGTTTCTTCATCTTCATCTTCATTATCTTCTTCTTTTATTGCTTTTAAGACTTCGTTCACGTTCTCAAGGAGTAATGTCAATTCTAAAACTGTGTTTAGCTTTGTAGGGTTCATTGTTTCTTCCGTTGTTTTTCTAAGTTCCCTTATGAATTTTCTGTTTGTACCTGTTTTCGTGTATGTTGATAGTTTTTCCTTTATGATACCCTTTATTTCATTTGGATTTCCCGCTCCCGGTACTTCAGGTATGTTTTGAACGCAAAATTGAGCTAATTGATCTATTTCTTCTTTATCTGTTTTTGTTGACCAGTGTCTTGGAACTTTGAATTTCCTGGTGTATATATCCTCTTCTGGTGCTTGTCCAAATGTTTTTCTCGATATTCCTTTTATTTGCATTGATTTTCCACTGAAGTAATTCGCTTCCAGTGATTTGTTTTTCTTCATCATTTCTTCTGCGTGTTGCATGTACATGTCCGCGAGGTGTCCTAGTGAGAAGTAGATTAATAGTTTCCTGTCAGGGCTTTTTTGTAGCACTAAGTTCTTTAGATCTCTTGGTTTAGATTTCAGTTCTTTGATTATTTCCTTGGGATTTATATCGATTTCAACCATTTTAACCATTTTAAATTATCTTTGAACCTATCTATTCATTTGGTCCTCTATGAATTTCTGAAACGATCTATTATATGTCTTTTCAGCTTCTTCTGAGAACGCACATCCAGGTAATTCATTTTTCTGTAAGTGATACTCTATGCATTCACAGCATTTTCCTTTTCTAGGGCATCCTGGATAGGTGCATGGACAGTTTTCAAGGTTTTGTTCTATGTTCGGGCATTCTTCTCTTTCCATGTTATTTTCC
>JBMCFZ010000078.1:0-4066 GCA_048620055.1 archaeon
TCTCTGTTCTCTGTTTCTTTTTCTCTTTACCTTATTTCTCTATTCTAATTTTTCTTCTACTTTCTTTAATAAATGAGGGTGGTATTTTTTAACTGCTTTTAGAGTTGTTTCTCCATCTTTTTTTACCCATTTAGTGATTTTTGGTACTAGATCACTATTATCTCTTGGAAAATTATCTGGTCTTTCTGGGTAACGCATTATTTTTATCTTTCCTTTTTTGTCGAGTTCCAGTAGGTATCCAAGGGCATTATCTATTTTTTCTTCTTCTAATGGGATTACTTTCTCAGTACTAACTACTTCTGATTTCCATGTTGTTTTTCCTTCTTCAAATTTTTCTCCTGGGAGTGTGTATATCGATCCTTTGATATTTTTATATGCCCATTCAAGAGCTTTTGGGAATCTTTCGAAGATATGATGAGTTTTTTCTCCACTTTCAGAAACATGAGTGCCTATCTGACAGATAAGGTCACCTCCTTTACCTAAAAAAGCTGCAGATAGAGATTTATTCTTAGTTGCGTATACGTATTTCTTTCCATGAGTGCTTTTAGTTGGTTTTATTGTTTCTAGATTTTGTTTTCTTGAGCTGTGGTAAACTTTTTCTGGCATCATTTTTTTCCTCTTATTCATCTCTCTTGCAGATATTGGAAAATGCTCTGTATAGATCTTGATCCTTGATACGCTGCTGTTATAACCTGTTTAAAGTTATTGTCAGTCACATCTCCTGCTGCATACACTCCAGGAACATTTGTACTCATTTCTTCATCTACTTTTATTTCTCCTCTTTTACTCGTATCTATATCTAAGTTCTTTAGAAGTTCAATCGTTGGAACTCCACCTATATTTATGAATAGTCCTTCTATTTCCAGCTCTTCATTTCCCTTGTAAGGATTATCGAGAATCACTTTATTCATCATTTGATCTCCTTTTACTTCTTTCACGTTAGTATTGTTTATTATCTCTATCTTTCCTTCTTCTACCTTTTCATAGATCTTTTTCTTCGTCATCGGCTCTGGACGTATTTCATCTTTCCTATATATTATGTAAACTTTTTCCGCGTGTTCGGTTAATAGTAAAGCTTCTTTTGCCGCTGAATCACTTCCTCCAACTACTCCTACTTCAGCATCTTTGAATAAAGGAGCATCACAAACTGCACAGTAACTTACTCCTTTTCCTCTATACTTTTCTTCTCCAGGTATATTCAGTTTTCTGTGTTTCCTTCCCGTCGTAATTAGTAATGCTTTTGATTCGTATTCTCCCCCGTCTTTTGTAATTACTTTGAATCCTTCACCGTTCTTCTCTATTCTAGTTGCTTCAGTTTCAGTTATGTCTCTTTCAAGGGACTCTAAATGATCTAAAAATTTTTCTGCAACCTTCTCTCCAGTTGTTTTACCTAACCCAGGATAATTCTCAACTGTATGTCCTTCATTAATAGTTCCTCCAACGTCCTTTCCTATTATTTCCGTATCTAAATTATAAACTGATGAATATATTCCTCCTGATAGTCCAGCTGGTCCTGCACCGATTATTATTAAGTCCTTCATTTATCTTACCTCCTTTCGATTTATCCGAATCTATAAATTAGCATTACTTCAATCTTATTCGATTAAACATTATCCGATTCATCACTTATATAATTGTTGTGGTTAAGGAAACAAAAGAGGGGTTATGAAGATTTAAATAGATTCGATACCTGTTTTTCTTTGGTGGTAGAAATGAAGTATAATAATAAGAAAAATCTCAGAACCCATAAAAATAATGATATAGTTACAGGAACATCTTTAGTTAATCCAGAACATGTTTCTCAGTCAGGCCTATGTTCAATATGTACAATGGAAGGAAACTGTGAAGTTGGAAAAAGAGCGAAAACGGGAGAGACTTTATTTCCAAAGCCATTTGGAACAGCTCAATTCGGAGGAGAGAAGAAAACACCTTGCTTAGACGATCTTCAAATAATTCCAGAATTATACGGACCTAGTATAGATTTCGAAGAGGTAAAAGTATCTTCGAAGATAGGTAGCTTCAAAGTATCTGTGCCCATTGCAATAGCTTCAATGGGGTCAACAAAAGTAGCTCATCAACATGGGGAGGCACTATCTGAAGGAGCAGCAAGAGCAGGTATACCTCTCGGAGTAGGAGAGAATGTATTAGCAACTTACGGTGAAAGAGTCTTAAGAAAAAGAATACAACCATATCTAGATCACTACAACGGAAAAGGAGCATTAGTAGTCCAATTAAATGAAAATGAAAAGAAAAAAGGTCTTGGAGAAAAAGCATGTTCGTTAGGAGCACATGCACTTGAAATAAAGCTAGGTCAAGGAGCAAAACAAGAATTAGGAGGAGAAATAGAGTTTGAAAGTGATAAAGACGCTAAAAAATACAGAGAATGGGGATACAAAGTTAAGAAAACGGATAAAGGAACTTATCAAAGACATGCAAAACCACCTAAACTTAGTGACGAAGACTTAGAAAATTTCATCCTCGAAGCGGCTGAATTTGATTTACCTGTATGGGTAAAAACGGGAATAGGTAGAGGAATCACTAAATTAATTAAGAGAATTCACGAGATAAACGAAGAAAACGGCCAATTAGTAGAAGCATTAACAGTAGATGGACACGAGGGAGGAACAGGAATGAGCCCATGGCTCATAATGAATGAAATGAGTGTTCCAAGCGCTGCTTTATTCACAAAACTAGATTTTGAACCAAACTTCGATATACTCCTAGCTGGAGGATACAATTCAGGAGCAGATATAATGAAAGGAATACTGATAGGGGCAAAAGGAGCATCAATGGGAAGAAGCTTTTTAATAGCAGCTGGAACAATCAAAGATGGAGAGAAAATGGGTGCGGATGGAGTAGTAAATTACGTGGAAGCACTTAAAGAAGAATTACAGATGTTTACTACGACATTGGACAAAGAAGACTTAAATGAAGTAAGAGGGAAAAAAGAAAACATCTTAGCACTTAGCGAAGAATCGGGAAAAATGTTCGGGGTAACCAGCGATATAAAGAAAATACTTTAAGTTACAAGTATTTTATTCCTGTCCAACATAAAAGTAGATATGACAAGTAAAACTAAACAAGATTACATAAAAGCACTGAAGCATCAAAACTACAAAGTAATTGGAGAAAACCAACACTCAGCAGTAAAAACATGTCACTGGACAAAAGAATCAATAAAATGCGGTGAAAACTGCTACAAACAAGACTTCTACGGAATAGATTCACACCGATGTCTACAGATGACTCCAAATATATACTGCAATCAAAAATGCATATTCTGCTGGAGATCATGGGAAGAATCACCCCAAGGATATCTACCTAATAAATGGGATGAACCAGAAGAAATAATAGAGGAATCAATAAAAGCACAGGAAAAATTATTATCGGGATTAGGAGGAATACCAGATAGAATAGACAAAGAAAAATACGAAGAAGCCTACAAACCAACACAAGTAGCCATAAGTTTACTTGGAGAACCAACCCTCTATCCTCATCTACCGGAATTAATAGAGAAGTATAAAGAAAAAGAAATGACTACATTCGTTGTTTCAAACGGAATGAATTCGGAGATGATTAAAAAAATAAACCCAACACAGTTATACTTATCTTTAGATGCTCCAACAAAAGAAAAACACTTAAAAGTTAATTGCCCACAAGTTGAGAACTCATGGGAAAAACTACAGAAATCACTGAGTTATTTAAAGGAAAAGAACAGATCAACGATAAGGATAACGGCAATAAAAGGAATTAACATGGAGGAACCCGAAAAATACGCTGAAATCATAAATAAAAATGAAGTGGACTTCGTAGAGATAAAAGCCTATATGTATATAGGTTACTCTAGAAAAAGACTCGAACATGAGAATATGCCAAGCCACAAAGAAGTAAAGAGATTCACTAAAAGAATAAACAAATACTTAGACTACAACTTAATCGATGAAAAACCTCTATCCAGAGTAACGCTTCTAAGTTCAGGTAAAAAAGATAAAAAAATAAAAAAGGTTTGAAGAGCTAAATTAATCTATTTTATTTGTTTAAGCTCTTCCACCAGCTAGTATGGATG
>JBMCFZ010000079.1:0-4008 GCA_048620055.1 archaeon
ATTTCAATCCCTCAAAGGTCTTATTTCAACCTGTTTGAAGGATGGGCTACAACGATAGCTTCAGAGATTTCAATCCCTCAAAGGTCTTATTTCAACGCTTCACAGTCAGTCTTAGGTTGAAACATCTTAGTCATTTCAATCCCTCAAAGGTCTTATTTCAACTATATTTCTAATAATAAAGAGATGGTCAGGCATAGAAATTTCAATCCCTCAAAGGTCTTATTTCAACGATAATAATTTCGATAGGTGGAAAGAGATAAATATGATTTCAATCCCTCAAAGGTCTTATTTCAACAGGGCTTTAGCATCGATATTAAATCCCTAGTAGTGTATTTCAATCCCTCAAAGGTCTTATTTCAACACAGGAAGCTCTTGCCGTGTTCGAGCATGAATATGAAATTTCAATCCCTCAAAGGTCTTATTTCAACATTCAATAGTAAATGCAACAATAGAATCTGGATGGAAAGCATTTCAATCCCTCAAAGGTCTTATTTCAACCAAGCGCAAATAAGGGCGTATGAGCATATTTTAGAACACATTTTTCATGCCTTTTTTCCAACCTCCATGCACTATTTTTTCACAAAAAATAAACGATATCTTTAGTAATAAAATTTCCGAAAATTGAGGAACAACTTTCGTGCTTTCCTCTTTATGTAGTTCTTATTTAAAGAAGCACGAAAAAGCATATTTTTTCATATTATATTTGTAGTAACACCTTTCGGAGTTCCTAGTTGTTCTCTTTTCATATATTTCTCTGTACTAACACTATATATCAATACAGAATCAACACCTGTATCTATGATTTTTTTCAATCCTTTTTTAATTCTTCTTAACTCCGCTTTTGTGACATTTCCTTCCAAAACACTATTTTGCACCCAATCTAGATGTGTTTTCAGAAATTTCCTTACTTTATCCACTCTATCCACATTAACGTCATAAACTACAACAATGTACATCTTCACCACCACATCACTAAAGGATCGTATTCTTTAGTACCTAAGAAATGTTTAGCTAGTTTATATAATTCCAATCTTACAAGTCTTTTATAAGATACTTTCTTTCCTAATCCTTTGTGTTTAATAGTCCTGTCCAATCTTTTATCATATTCTTTCAAAAACAATTTTCTTCCTGAGTCCGAAAGCAGCATATCTCCTATTTCACCCTCGAAATGTTTGTCCTTCAGCATGCTTTTATTTATCAATTTAAAGATCACTCTATCTACCAAAATTGGTTTGAATATCTCACTAACATCAAGAGCAAGCGAAAACCTACGTTCGAATGGTTCATGTAAAAATGATACAGCAGGATGTAATTGAGTATTGTATATTTCAGATAAAACTGTAGTATACAGTTTTGAATTACCAAAACTAATCAAAGTATTCATTCGATTCGTTGGCGGTTGTCTTTCTCTTTTTTCTATCTGATATTTTTCAGACATCATATCGTCGATAGCATTATAATAGATCTCTCTGATCTTTCCTTCCACTCTCATGATCGAAGGTATTTTTTCTTGATCTTCTAAATCCGATAACAAGAACTCGATATTTCTAATCCATTCCTCTAAACCATCTTCGTTTTTAGCATAGTATTTCAGATTTTTAAGTATGTTATTTCCTCCCCCATCTACAAATTTTCTAGCTAGATATATTCTTTTTTCAACATCTAAATAATGTGCTGATTGTTTAACCACCATATCTCCAGAGATCAGTGTTTCTCTTGGATACAATGTGCTTTTGTACCATCCATAGTAATCAAAGAAATGTACAGGAATACCTTTTTTACCTAAAAATAGAATCGCACCGGAAGAGAGATTTAAAGATCCATAGGCATAAATTGAATATATGTTATTGACAGGAATAGCTCTTTTAGTATTTTCATTCATGAAATAGATCGTATTTTCTTTACGTTTTAATTCTCCATCTTGTGTTATGTAATAATCATTCTTTTTCATGTTTGATCACCAAAACAAAATTCATAATAAGCACATTTTTTGCATATCGTTTTTCTTTCAGGTTCAGGCATATCACCTGAGACTATATCTTTTATCTCGTCTTTTACTTTGTTTAGTTCTTCCTTTTCTTCTTCTCCAAATTCTACTTCTTTCTTTTTGTTTAATTCTGGATAATGTAATTCTCCTTTTACATCAACACCATGTTTTTGTAAATAATCTAAATAGAAATACATCTGGAATAAATGTGATTTTTCCATCTTATTGCTTTTCTTCACTTCGTGAATGTATAATTGATTTCCTTTTTCTACAAAATCTAATTTCATCTTATTTCTGATGTTGACCTCTTTTCGAACTCTTGGATACCTGTTTTCGTGTATTTGTTTTCCTATCTTCACGTTCTCGTGTTCTCTTTCCATCTGGATATTGTGATGGAAAAGCCAGAGTTTTGTTTTGCAGATGAAATAGTATGAGATTTTTACTCCAGTGATGTCTTCCTCATTATAGATCTATTTTCACCTTTAAAATCCATATAAATATCAAGACATAATAAATTATCGTAATGTCCTGTAGAGACCCCATTCCCATAGAGGAACATACCTGATCTTTTTTCCGTCTATTTTTTTCTCCTTTCTGGTGTCGCCTGTGATTATGGTTCCTTCCTCAATATCGAATTCCTCCATACCTTGAAGTAGAGATTTTACCTCTCTTCCCTCCGCTTCAGAAATTTCAGAGCAGACTTGAATAGCATGTTTTATCTTGTTTCCTTCTTTTATCAGAAAGTCTATCTCGTTATCTTGACCATGCCAGTAGTATATCTCGTCGTATTTTCTTTTAAGTTCTAGAAAGACTGTATTTTCATATAAGCGGCCGATATCATCGCTGAATTTAAAACCGACTGAATTTCTGATACCGTTATCTATGCAGTATATCTTTTTTGGATTTACCTGCTGCTTTTTAACCGAGTAAGAAAAAAGGGGGACTGAGAAAAAGAAATAACTTTCTTCCATACTGTGGATGTAGGATGAAACTGTATCCGTAGAAACGTTTAAGTGACTCCCGATCTTTGAATAGTTTAGAAGATTCGTAAAGTTGGATAGAAGATAATTCTTCAATTTTTCTACTTTATCCGGCTTATTTATTCTAGAACGTTTGATAACATCTCTGTAGAGTATGCTGTCGGAATAGAAACGTAACAGCTCTTTTTTCTTTTCCTCATCTTCTTCAAGGACTATTTCCGGAAAACCACCCCATTGAAGATACTCTCTCAGAAGGTTTTTCACTTTCGATTTTTTTGAGAGCAGTTCCGTCCTGTTCTCCCACTCGAATCCCTTCGTCGTCAAAAATTCGGTGAATGAGAAGGGGTACACCTCGAAGTGAACAGAACGTCCAGCAAGCGATGAACTTAGTTCAGCTTTTAAAAGTCTGGAACCGCTCAAAAATATCTTCGTTTTTTCCTCTAGATCGTAGATCCTTTTGACGGTCTTGTCCCAATCTTCTATCTCCTGTATCTCGTCCAGGAAAAGGCAGATCCTTCCCTCGGGATCGAATATCTCTTTGTGTTTCTCTTTAGCGCTCTCGATCAAGTTTTGTTCTTCGACCCTCTCGTCGTCACATTTGATGAACAGTATGTTCTCTTTGTCGGTCTTGTCGAGGAGTTCATCGATGGTCAGATACATCAGAGTCGTTTTACCCGAGCGCCTGCACCCGGTGATCGGTACGATCTCCTTCCTTTCCAGCCATTCGCTCAATTTATTCTGTACGTTTCTAGAGACATAATCTACACTGAAATCGTCGGACCACCACGGATTCCATTCTACCAATATCTCTTCGTCCATATCCCGTATCGGTCTGATTTGATAGGGTAATATGGTCTACGATGTTGTTAAATCTTTCGAATGAGATCGAGTGATTAGGGGTATTTACTCTATTTGATTCGAGTAGTCTGTTGTTTTCGCTCTATTTCGTTCGAATGATTTTTAAATATGTTCTTCATAGTGACATCTGTATGAATCGATGCGAAATATGCGGAAAACCCACGACCAGTCATGAAGTTGGTA
>JBMCFZ010000080.1:0-3988 GCA_048620055.1 archaeon
TTGAGAGTTTTCGCTTTTTCCTCTTCTCCGTGCACTAAGAATATTTTATCTGGTTTTGGTATGTTTGATATGAATTCAAGTATCTGTTTTCTATCCGCGTGTGCACTGAAGTGAAGTGACTTTACCTTTGCCTTTATATCTATCTCTGTTTTTTTCCCTTCTTCTCTGGATGGAAGCTCTATTTTATTGGATCCTTCCTGTAGGTTTCTCCCTGGTGTTCCTTCTACTTGGTAACCCACCAATATTATCTTGTTATCTGGATTTCCAGCTAGTTTTTTCAGGTACTGTACTACTGGTCCTCCTGTGAGCATTCCTGATGTGGTTAATATTATTGCGGGCTCATCGTTTTCAGTTACGTCTGACCTGTCTTTTGTTCTTGGTGACTCGAAGTGTTGTGGGTCAAATGGATTTTCTTGAGCCATCAGTATTCTTCTCGGTATCTCTTCCTTCATGTGTAGTACATTTTGCCTATGTATTGAATTGGCTTTCTTTATCATTCCATCTATGTATCCTTTTGTTTTCGGTATGAATCCTGATTGCATGTAGTTATCAAGTGTTATCATTAGTTCTTGTGCTCTTCCAACTCCGAAGCTAGGTATTATTACTTTTCCTCCTTTTTGTACTGTTTTCTTAACTTCTTTCGCTAGTTTCTTTGAATTCTTCTTGAGGCTTGGAAGTTTATCTTTTTTTCCTCCGTAAGTTGATTCCGTTATTAATGCGTCTATTGGACCTACATCTGATTCTGCCTTCTCAAGTATATTCGTTGGTCTGTATGAGAAGTCTCCTGTATATAATAGTGATTTGTCAGAGTCTTCTATTTTAGTTAATGCTGCGCCGAGTATGTGCCCTGCGTTAAACAGAGTAATCTTAGTTTCTTTTGATAAATTGACTTTTTCTCCGTAGTCAATATATTTTATATCTCTCATTAAGTTGTTTATGTCCTGCATTGTGAATTCTGCTCTATCGTTCTCCTTTGCTATAAATAAATAATCCGCTAGAAGGAGTTGCATTAAGTCTCTTGTTGGTTTAGTGGTGTATACATCTCCTCTCCATCCTCTGGCGTATAAATGAGGTAAGTATCCACTGTGGTCTAAATGTGCGTGGCTTATGACTACGCTATCTAGTTTCTCCATCACTTCATCAGTGATGTAAGGGTATCTCTCTTCTCTATCTTCTCCCCCTAGGTTTATTCCGCAGTCCAACAACACGTTTTTATCGTTAGTTTCTACTAGAATTGCTGATCTTCCTACTTCTCTACATGCTCCTAAAAAATTTAGCTTCATTCTATCACTTCAACCGTATTTTCTTTTAAAATTCCTTTTTTCTCTCTTTACTTTTAAGTTACCCCTTTTTATTAATAGCCTTTGACTTAAAACCAATGGTTTTAGATCATTTTTAAACCATATTTTATTATTCTATAAGAACTAAATAAGTATAGGGGAGAATATGAAGAAAAGATTAAAATCTTTCTTAGATGGTCTTGGAAGACCTAAAAAAAAGTTAGAGATAGAGAGACAGATCAAGGAACTTAATAAAAGAAAAGCTGAATTAAAAGCAGAAGAAAAAGAACTCAAAGAGGTAGAAAGAGATACTGAAGATGTTAGAAACCAGATTAATGAGATAGATAAAGAAATAAAAAATAAATACGATGAATTAGCGACTATAGAATACAAAGAAGCAATGAAGGAACTTGGAGAAGAAGATAAAGAGAAGAAAATGTCTCTAACAAGGTTAAAAGCGGAGTTTAAGGAAGTAAAGAAGGAGAAAGAAAGATTGAAACAGAAGCTTAAAAATGCCGAAGAAGAGATAAATCAATTAAAACAAGGTAAAAAGGACTTAGCTAAAAAAATAAATGAAATGCAGGAAGGACTAAGAGATAAAGAAATGCAGATAGAGCAAAAGAAAGGGATAATAGAAGAGATGAAACAAGAAGAAAAGAATAAAGAAACTCAAACAGAAGAAACACAAATTGAAGATCTTTCTTCAAGAGTTAAAATGCTTGAATACGTATTAAACAAGTATTCTGATTATATAGAGGAAAAAGAGAAAAAAACAATACAGGAAATGAAAGAATTAATCCAACCCGACAATATAAGTCTTAGAGAATTCTTATCAGGGGTTGAAGAAGAAGACACGTTGAAGGCATGTGAACAATCGTACAATAAGATAATGAGAGAAATAGAGTCATGTGAACCTCTTCCTATTGAACACTGGATGAATATAAAGTCAATGATAGATGAAAAAATAACGGACTATGAGGATAGAGCAATTCTACTGTGTTCTACATTTAGGCATCTAGGTGCAAAAGCATATATAGTCATGACAACATTGGAGGATAACGAGAGAATACCTATAATACAATTAAACATAAATGAAAAATATCTTTTCATAAATCCAAACGCTAAACACCAATTCAGAAAGTACTACGGAACTTTAGAAGAACTCAAAGAACAATTTGAACATAAAGGAAAGAAAATAAAGAAATTCAATTATATGTACAATGACAGAGAATACAGGACATTTGAAGAATGAATTTTGTTGCTTGAACAACAAAGAATATAAAATAGATGGGGAGAAATAACCTAAGGTAAAGAAGATTACGATTACTTACTAAAAAATCATTAAAAAATTAGGATGTGAAATATATGACGCTCGAATTAAATCAAGAAAGATGTCTAACATGCGGAGGATGTATATCAATATGTCCTGTAGGCGCATTAGAAATTAAGAATAAGGAATTAACAATAGATCATGAGAAATGCATAGAATGCGGAACATGCGTGAAATTTTGCCCGGTAAATTCTCTGAAGATAAATAAAGAAGGTGAATAAAAATGAAAGATAAAATTCAAACAGCAGTGGACTTCAAAGATAAATACGATGTTATCATAGTAGGGGCAGGACCAGGAGGGTCTATAGCAGCAAGAGATTGCGCAGAAAAAGGCTTAGAAACACTGGTAATTGAAAGAAGAGCTGAATTAGGTACGCCTGTAAGATGCGGAGAGGGTTTAGGAGAAGCATGGATGAAAATAGCTGACATAGAATACGATTCAGATTGGTGTAGAAGAGAAACAAAAGGAGCAGTAGTTTACCCACCAAATGAAAAATCATTAAGAATAGATCCTGAAAACAAAGGATACGTTATAGAGAGGAAAATATTTGAAAAAAAACTAGCGGAACAAGCAGGTAGGAAAGGAGCGAAATACCTACTCAAAACAAGAGCAAAAAAAGCAATAGTAGAAGAAAACTCCAAGGGAGAAAAACAAGTAAAAGGAGTAATAGTAGAAAATGACGAAGGAGAAACAAAAGAATACAGAGCAAAGATAGTAATAGCTGCAGATGGAGTTGAATCAAGAATAGCTAGATCAGCAGGACTAGACACATCTAACCCGGTAGAAGACATGGATTCAGGCTACGAATACGAAATGACAAATTTAAACTTCTCAGAAGAAGATTCAAAGTATATACACATATGGCTAGGAAACGAAATCTCACCCGGAGGATACGTATGGGCATTCTTCAAAGATAAGGACGTAGCAAACGTAGGGATAGGAGTAAATCCAATTCTGGCTGAGAAATCAGCAAGAGAATATCTCGACGAGTGGATAAGAAACCATCCAAAATACTTTGAGAACGCAGTAATAACGGAGAAAAAAGGAGGAGGAATACCGTTAGGAGAACCAATAGAAAAACCATATATGAATGGATTAATGGTAATAGGAGACGCTTCTCACATGGTAAATCCAATACATGGGGGAGGAATGGGACAAGCAATGGAATCAGCAAGAATAGCAGCGGACGTAGCGAAGAAAGCGGTAGAAAAAGGAGATTATTCCAGTGAAATGCTATCAGAGTTCTCTGAGCTATGGTGGGAAAAAAGAGGAAATCAATTAAAAGACATACAAAAAGTAAGGAAATTCGCAGAATCACTAACGGACAAAGACTTAAATAAATTAAGAGAGATAATGGGTGAAGATGAAGTACTGGAC
>JBMCFZ010000081.1:0-3982 GCA_048620055.1 archaeon
AAGCACCTATTACCAGTTAAACTGGATTTAACTTAACTTATTAACCCTAAGGGTTTTAGAGAGGATTTAAATCCTCTCCTGTGTTTTGGATTTATTATCTTTCTATCTTAGTTCCTGAAGGGGTTGCAAGTACTTGTTCTTTGGATAATCTAGCTATATCTCCGTTTATGTCGCTAACGGTGCTTTTCAATTGGGATATTGATTGTCTTAACTTCACTTTGTTTTTCTTGTACATTTGCCCAATGTTTACTAACACTAAATTACCTTCTCTAAGGTCGTTTTCTATGCTCTCAATATCTGAGATGCTCTTTAAAGTAGATACTTTTACCCATGTGTCTGCTTCTTCTTGCATTAAGTCTCCATCTTCTAGTCCTAACTGATTGAGGATTTCCTCAACATCTTCTCCTTCTTCGCTTCTATTAACTCTCAATTTGTCCATGAAACTAGCCATGTTATGTTACCTCCTATTGTTATTTTATTACCTTTAATTTTATATTTTAGCATGTTCATAATTCAAGATGCTAACCGTTACTAAATATTATAGTATTCTACATATTTTAAAGTAAAGGTTTCGTGTAGAAAAAAGAGGAAAAACAAGGAGAAAGAATAATATGAATGATATCTTTGAGAAGGAACTCAACAAGGAAACAGTGTTTAAAGACAGAGATGTTTTATCTGCACACTATATACCAGACACCTTACCTCATAGAGAAAAGGAAATTGAAAGAATAATGAAAACTCTTGCACCTTCACTGTCTAATAAAAGATCTGAAAATCTTTTTCTATATGGAAAAACAGGTACAGGAAAAACAAGCGTAGCGAAACACGTTATAGATAAATTAGTTCAAGTTAAAGATAAATACGAAGTAAAAGTAGATCCTGTGTACATAAATTGCAGGATACAGGACACTAAGTACCAAGTGATCCTGAAGATGGTTGAATACTGTTACCCTGAAAAAGAATTCATAGGATACGCTTTCGCTCACCTCTACGACAGAGTACTGAAGTACATTGAAGAAGAAGGAACTAACTTCATAGTGATGTTGGATGAAGTGGATAAAAACAAATCACTAGATGACTTGATATACACACTTACAAGAACAAATGATGAATTGAATAACGGGCAATTAATCATTGTTGGAATAACGAATGAAATCAACTTCAAGGATAAATTAGACCCTAGAAGCAGATCAACTTTATGTGAAGAAGAAGTAGTTTTTTCACCTTACGACGCGGAAGAAATAAAAGAAATACTTGAACGAAGAATTGAAAAAGGATTTAAGGAAAACTGTATAGGAAGATCAGCCGTTAACCTTGTAGCCGCCACAGCAGCCCAGGAATCAGGAGATGCTAGAAGAGCATTAATGTTACTGCAAAAATCAGGAGACATAGCAGACAATGAAGGAAAAAATAAAGTTATTGATAGCCACGTTAAAAAAGCTAGAGATAAAGTAGAGGAAGAAATAGTTTACGAGACAATTGAAACCCTCCCAGAACATCAAAAAATATTACTGTATGCTATTGCTCAATTGACGAATGAAGGCGGTCATTATAAAAAGCTGAACGGAGTAGATGATGATAAAACCCTAATGTCAGGGGAAGTTTACAGTAGATACGAATCACTCTGTGAAAAAAGAGGAAAAGATCCAAAGACAGCTAGATGGTGCAGAGAATACATCGATGACCTTGACATGCTTGGATTAGTAACAACAAACATATCAGGAAAAGGAGTTAGAGGAAATACAACATTGATAAAATTAGCTTATCCCGCTGGAAAAGTTAAAAAGGTTATTGAAGAAAGATTTAGTTCTTAAACCCTAATTAATGTATTTTATTCCATTAATAATCACTTATAGTTTTCTGTGCGGGAGAAATTGGTTCTTCAGTTGAATCAGAGGCATCAACATCTTCATTCACTTCTTGTCCTAATCTTTCTTTTGTTTTCTTTGCTGTTTTAGGTCCAAGCATATTTGATAAATTCTGGTAACTCATTTCTTTTATGTCCTCAATTTTCTTTATTCCTTTTTTACTCAATCTCCTTGCTCTCACTCTTCCTATTCCCTTAATGTCAGTTAGAGGAATTAATTCTTTCTTAACTCCGTATTTAATTCTTTTTCTAATCTCCATTAATCCTGATAGTTTCTCCGTGTTCCCTGTTATCTTTGAAAGCTCTTCAGCTGAATATACAACCCAATCACCATTTTTCAAATATCTTCTAAGTATTCCTGGGAGTATTCCGTATTTCCTCATTAATTCTTCCTCTGGTTTTTCATTAACCCAGTCCTGAAGTAGTTTTGTTAGTTTGTACTTGTTTGGAAAACTAACGCTTAAGTCAAAACCAGATAAATCTTTAGGTATTCTCTCTTCATTTTCCCTTGCATCGGACCATAAACCAGGTTCTTCTCTTCTTTTAACTCTTAAGTAAGGTCTCATTTCCTCTGTATCTGATATCATGAATAAATATCCTATTTCACCTATTTCATTTTCATATTCCAATGCTTTATTTATTTTATGAGCTGAAAGAGGATCAATATATAATTGAGATACTCTACTGCCTATTGGGGTAGGTATTAATTTATCAGGACTATTCTCTCTTTTTTCTATGTCTATGAAGTTCCATTTATCCAGATTATTCACTACATTTTTTAATAAACCTTGAAGTTGTTTTTCCGTTCCATAAGTTTTCCCATAGAATGTCTTGGAAAAGAAATTCTGAAGATCCTCAGTATCTTTACAGAAACTAACTATTGATGATAGCACGTGTTCTCTGAGAACAGGTTCAGACCCTAATTTTGATTCAACGGGCTCTAATTCACCTTCTATGTATCTTTCTTTGAATTCCTTTATTTCTTCTCTTTTCCTTGCCAGTATTATTGCTTCCCCATACTTATCATACTGTGGTCTCCCTGCCCTCCCAGCTCTTTGTTTATATCTATTAACCTGTATTGGCTGTGACCCTTGTCCCGTGTACATATACATGGAGTTCATAACCACTCTTTTAGTAGGTAGATTTATTCCAGCAGCTAATGTAGGTGTAGCTACAATTATCTTTACCAAGCCCTTCTTAAATGCTTCTTCAATAGCATTTCTCTGTTTTCTAACTAGCCCCGCATGGTGAAAAGCTGATCCTTTCTCAACTATCTTTGATAGTCTTTTACATTGATTTGTAGGTCTTGATAGAGAATTCTTTATTTTTTGAGCAGTTTTAATTAATTCCTGTCTTTGACGAGGAGTGTACTTTTTCACTTTTTCTTCAGTTATTTTAGATGCTCTTTTAGCATTTGATTCGGAGTTTTTACGTGTATTTGCAAATACAATTGATTGTTCATTTTTTTCCAGTGTTTCAAGTATTATTGAATCAAGTTCTCGTCTTTTTTTATTTATAACTCTATTCTCTTTCCCTTTAAATCTTATGGTTCCATTATGATATACTCCCTCGTATAATGGAACGGGCCGATAGTCTGATTTAATTGTTTTAGCATTAATCCATTCTGATATTTGTTCCGCGTTCGGCATGGTTGCCGATAATGCTAATATCTTTACCTCTGGCTTCAAGTGTTTTATTCTAGAGATTAAAACCTCTAAAGTTGGTCCTCTATTGCTATCTATATTTTGTATTTCATCTATTACCAATAATTCTAAACTGTCCAGCCAATCCGGATCATGTCTCAATAGAGAATCTGCTTTCTCATAACTAGATATTATTAAATCATAGTTTCCAAGTCTTTTGTCCTTTGAATCGTAATCTCCTATTGATAACGCTACTTTCATTCCCAGAGGACCGTATTTTTCTTTGAAGTTTTGATATTGTTCAGTGGCCAATGCTCTTAGTGGACATAGATAAAGTGCTTTTTTCTTGTCTTTCAAAATTGCTTTCACTGACATTAGTTCAGCTACAAGTGTTTTTCCAGATCCCGTTGGTCCTGAAATAACGTAGGAATCTCTATTTTTATTTAAAAGACCTCCCTCAACTGCTTTTGAC
>JBMCFZ010000082.1:0-3911 GCA_048620055.1 archaeon
TCTTCTTATGACTTAGCTGTGGATACGGATGGTAGTGGGTCAACGGATCCAAGTGATGGTACTTATAATGGTGGAGAAGAAGTTACTATAACTCAAAGTCCTAGTAGTGGATGGGAATTTAGCCATTGGTCAGGAGAAGAATGCGATGGTTCAACAAGTTCAACGTGTACAGTAACAATGGACAGTGATAAGTCAGTCACAGCACACTTCGAGGAAGAAGCTGTGGATGAATATTCTTTAACGATGAATACGGATGGTAGTGGGTCAACGGATCCAAGTGGTACTACTACTCATGAAGATGGGGATGAGGTTACTATAACTCAAAGTCCTAGTGATGGATGGGAATTTAGCCATTGGTCAGGAGAAGAGTGTGATGGTTCAACAAGTTCAACGTGTACAGTAACAATGGACAGTGATAAATCAGTCACAGCAAACTTCGATGAGAAAACTTACAGTATTTCTTGTAGTGAAAGTCCAAGTTCAGGTGGATCAACAGGAGGAGATTGCGGATCAACAGTCACTCACGGTGATTCTGCAACCATAACAGCAAGTTCAGCATCAGGCTATGATTGGGATACTTGGTCAGGTGATATAACTTCAAGCAGTGAAAGCTACACATTTAGTAGTGTTACTAGTGATAAATCAGTCACAGCAAACTTCGCAAAAGAACCTGAATTCTACAAATCATGTAGTAGTACAGGAAGTGCATCGTGTAGTTCTAAATCATGTAATTATGATTCTGAATGTGATGTTAATCAGGATTGTGGTTCCGAATGTCCAACAGTAGAAAATGCTACAAGAGTTACTGATGATAGCGATTGTTCTTCAGATTATACAGGCAGTTGTGTTTGTGATGATCCTTTCGGAGAAGGAGAGGACTACTGTGTACCAAGTACTACTGATTCTCCTATGTGTGAAGTATCCGGAGAATGTGGATATGAATGCGAAGAACATTATGAATACAATTCCTCTACAGGAGAATGTGAATTTATTTACCCAGAATGTGTACCTGGAGAAACAAAAGCGTGTACAGAATGCTGTTATGATCGATACTGTAATATTTCTGCTGGAGAATGCGTCTTTGAAGAATTATGTAACGATGGAACCCAAACATGTAAAAACGACGGAACATGGGGAGCTTGCGACGCAACCGAACCTGATTGCAGAAACCAATGTATTGAAGATTCGGACTGCCCAAATTAGGCTGATAAGAAATTAGACAATCTCTTCAGAGTAAAATATTGATGAAAAATATATTTCAAATTAATCATTTTTCTCTTAACTTCGAAAAGTAAATTATATGAATAAAAAACTCTGTCTATACTTTTAATTGGAATTCTTTTGATCGAGATAGATTGTATTAGTTCTTTTACTGAAGAGAAATCAACATCAACAATATCTTCACAGGAGAAAAGAAAGAAAATAATTAAAGCCCTAGAATAGAAAAAAACTTTCAAAATTATTTCAAAAATTCTAGATAACTCACCTCAGAATTATAACTTCCGGAGACCAAAAAATAAATATGGAAAAAGAAACACTGAGATTCTGCGCGAAATACCCGTTCATAGAGAAAGCAAGAGAAATACTCAAAGACTTCAATTTAAACGAAATAGGAGACGAATTCATAGAAGAAGCTGAAAGAAGAATAGAATCAGCCTTAAAAAACACTGACAACCCGGAAAAACACTTAAGGATGATAAGAAATGCTTGGAAAGATACATTAATAAGGGAAATAGTCACCTATCCGCTTACAAAAATAACGGCGGCACAAACGGGAGATAGATACATAAAACAAAAAATAGGTAAAAATGAAGCTAAGAAAACGAAACATTACCTCAAACTTGAGAAACCTGAAAAAATAGAGGAAATAGCAAAAGAGGTATTCAAACTCGAAGAAACTCAGAACGAAGACAAACCTTACAAAATACCAATGCACAAATACCTCAACAAAAAACCAAGGGGAAAAAAACACAAACTCATAAACCAAGAAATCGAAGAAGGGAAAATTTACTTAGACCAAGAACAATTAATCGAACTAATAGCGAGTCATGTTTACCACAACATAAAAAATCAGGAGAAACCAGAGGAACTTCCAGAGAAAATAAAGGAATTAGCTAGAGAAATAAAGAAATACAGAAAAACAAGATATACAACGGAACCAAGTGACTACGGAGAAACAGAAATACAGGCATTCCCACCATGCATGAAGAAAATATACGACGAATTAAGCACAGGAGAAGATGTAGGGCATCAACCACGGTTTGTACTAGCAACATTCATGGTTAACATAGGAATGAATGTAGAAGAAATGATAAAACCATTCAGAGGACAATC
Organism: archaeon; assembly: GCA_048620055.1. Classification (GTDB taxonomy): domain Archaea; phylum B1Sed10-29; class B1Sed10-29; order B1Sed10-29; family B1Sed10-29; genus B1Sed10-29. The sequence continues at coordinate 2,335 of JBMCFZ010000082.1, forward strand.
TGACTTCAAAGAAGGAAAAACAAGGTACCATCTCGAACACGCAGCTGGAAAAAAAGGAGGAGGAACAAAGTACAAATGTCCTTCATGCAGCAAGATAAAAACCTACGGATTATGCGTAGCTAACTGCAACGTAAAACACCCTCTATCCTACTATAAAAAACAAAAGAAGACAGGAAATAAAAATAATAAATAAGAAGACTAAAGGTGCTTTGAATGAATAAGAAAACACTGAAGAAAATTAGGGAAAAAATAAGCGAATACTACGAAGAAAACAAAGTAAAAGCACCACCAGAAATAGAAAAAAGAGAATTTGGAATAGGAAACCAAGACAAAATCAATTATAGACACCTCTCAATACCAACAGAGAAAGAACTAAACAAATACCTGGTCTCAGAAGCTCCAAGATTCATATCATATTCAGCAGCATATTATGAATATCCTGAAAGAAGACCAATGAAGAAAAAACAACATATAAAAGGAGATTTAGCATTCGATTTAGACCATGACTGCGAACACGATACATTAACATGTTACCAATGCATAGAAGAAGTTAAAAAAGAAACTCAGAAATTAATAGATAATTTCCTAGTAAAGGACTTCGGATTCAACGAAGAACAAATAGAAATAAATTTCAGTGGAAACAGAGGATACCACGTGAAAGTCAGAGACCCAAAAGCACAGCAACTAACGGACCAAGGGAGAAAAGAAATCGTTGACTACATAATGGCGAACGATTTAATCACACCAGAATTCAAGAAAAAAGGACCAAAGCCCACAGAAAAAGGATGGAGGGGAAAAATAGCAAGAGAAATACTTGAATTCGTAAAACAAAGTGACAGAGAAAAAATGAAAGAACTGGGAATAAACCAAAGGAAGATAAAAGATTTAATAGAAAGAAGAAAACAAATAATACAAGGTATAAAAAAAGGAAATTACGATACCTTACCCGGACCGAAAACACTCTGGGAAAAAGTACTGGAAAACAGAAAAATACAGTTAAAAACACCGATAGATCATCCTGTAACACTTGACACATCACGATTAATGAGACTACCGGACACAATACACGGAGGATCAAGTTTACTGGCAAACGAGATAAAAAAAGAAGATTTAGAAGACTTCAAACCATTCGAAGATACAGTGGTATTTGGAGAAAAACCCACTGAAATCAAGATAACTAAAGAAACACCAAAAATACATCTAAAAGGAGAAACACACGGACCATATGAACCGGGAGAAGAAATAGAAGTAAAGGAATACATAGCTCTCTTCCTAACCTGTAAAAAACATGCAGAGCCAAAATGGTAAAGAACAAGGTGAAAAAATGGACTACGATCAACTTAGAAAATACCTGAGAAAAGAAAAAAACACGGCTAAATTAGTTCAAGTTAGAGACGGGTTCTATCAAAAATTAAATGAATTAATGAAAGAAAAACATGAGGAATACCAGGAAACAATGAGTCCAAAAGTCAAGAAAGACCTTGAAAATATAAAAAAAATAGCCAAAGATATATATAGAAAAAGAGAAAGAAAAATGATTTCAAGAACGCTTAAATATGCGGAGAAAGATCCAAAAG
>JBMCFZ010000083.1:0-3905 GCA_048620055.1 archaeon
CTTCATAACTCCCTGATTTCGTTACATCTATTACTTTTCCTCCTCCTACCGCTATTGCTAGATCCTTTCTTTTTTCTTCTATTTCTTCTCTAACTTTTTCTGCCTCTTGAACACTTGGTTCTTCTACTATCATTAAGTCTGCTTCAAGTATCTCTGCGGCTTTTTCTCCTGCTATCTTCCTGGTTGTTGGGCCGGTAACTACTAATGTATTTTTCTCTTTGAATTTCTCCAAATTATTCAATGATTTTTTCCCTATCCAGAAATTCTGTGGAAGCTGTATATGTTTCTCCATCTTTATTCCTCTCTTTAGTTTCTCTATTTTTCAATGTTATTTCTGCAGGTTTTACTATTTCTTATTTATTGGTTGGGTTTAAGTTATTCTTTCAGGTAATTTAGGCACTACGCTTTGTAGTTAAGCAATCAATTTTTAAAGAAATTATTTTATTGGAATTGTTTTTCCAGTTGTTCTACTTTTATACCTTCTTCACTTATATCTAACGCTGCTTCATCTTCGTAGTGGTTTGTTCCTCTCATTTTTTCTATTCTCAGTGTTCTTTTTATGTTTCCTCCAGGATATCTTAGTAGAATAACGTTATCGCTTAGGAATTCGCTTACATGGTCTGCTGACATCCATTCACTGTTTTTCCTTATCTCCGAGATTAGTATTGATGTACATTTTGCTTCTCTAACTACGTTTATTAGTTTATGTATTTGTAGTCTTATTAATAGGTCTTGTTGTATCCCTATTGGTGAGAATCTGTCAAATCGGTTGCTAATCCATATTGAGATAGTTCTTCGAAGGATACTGGGAGATTTGATAGTGGTGTCAGTGAATCTATTACTAGTCTTTCAGGATCATATCTGTCTATTTGATCCTTTATTATGCTTACATAAGTTTCATTTTCTCCTAGTGTTCTTTTCGTTATGTCGTTGTATATTATTTTTAGTTTTCGGCTAGCCTGTAATTTTTTAAGGTCCCATCCAAATCCTTCTGCTTGTTTTATTATGCTTTCTGGTTCTTCTTCAAAGGAGATATATAAACATCTTTGATCGTGGTTTTCTGCACCTTCTTTTAGGAACTGTAGAGAGTATATCGATTTTCCTGTTCCTGGTGATCCTGAGACTAATGAAACTGAGTTTTTTGGAATTCCTCCTTGTATCAGTTCATCCATTCCAGGTATTCCGGTTGATTCTCTCTCCATTTTTATCTCTCCAAATTTATTTTGTTTGTATAAGGATCTTTTTATTTAAAAGATTTTTTATTTATTTTTTCTCAGGAAATTGGCTACGAGAATTGGAAGAATCGCTGTCGCTTCTCCTGGTATTGTAACGTGTTCGGCTTCTTTTTTTAATTTATTCCAGGATATTGCTTCTTCTAGCCTTGCCCCTGATAGTGATCCGTCCCATTCCGGGGCCGTTGTTATGTATACTGCTCTGTCTAATCCTTCCTTGAATTGGTTCCACCATATCACGTGATGTTTACTTATCCCTCCACCTATCATTAGGGCTGATGTGTCCTTTTCTTCAAATACTATTTCTGCTAATTCATCTTCATCTTTCCAAATATTAACGTTGAATTCATTTTCCTGTTGGTACGTCCATATTTGTGTTCCTACGGCTCCGTCAGTTATTCCTGGTACATATATATCGACGTTTTTCTCTGCTGCCCAGTGTAGAATACTGTCCTTATCATCTATTCTTTTCCCTATTTCTCTTGTGAGTGTGCTTGTGGATAATTCCTCGTATTCCTGATTTATCTCCTTTAGAATTGGCTGTAGTTTTTTCTCTATTACTGGTCCGTAACATTCTTGAGGTATTAATATGTTTCCTAGTCTGTGTATTTTTAATTCTTGAAGTTCTTTGTCATTTATTCCGAATGATCCTCTATAGTACTCCTTCCATGTTCTCGCTAAATCATGATCCAGCATTCCACAGGTTGTTATTATTGTATCCACTTCTCCTGTTTTTATTAACTCTTTTATTACTCCTCTTGCTCCTGTTGATATTATACATGCTGGGAAGGATAGAAAGAAATGAGTATCTTCTCCTTTTTCCTTTATTTCTTTAAGAATCTTGTCTGCATCTGCTATTAATTTAGATGTAAATCCCCCGCTTTTTTCGTATTGTTCTATTAGTTCTTTCGCTTTTATTTTACTTGGATCTATATCTTTTACCGGTTCCAGTTCTTTTCTTTTCATTTTTATTCACTTTTCTTCCTTGAACTAAGAGTGTTATATACTTACTGTAAAATAAGTTTTGTTGTTTAAAGAAGAATTTTCTTTTTCAGTATTCGTATCCTTTTTCAGGTGGTTTTATTTCTACTCCTTGGCTAGTTATTTCCATTGGCAGTATGTCTTCCGTGTGTTTTGTTCCTCTCATTTTTCTTATGAACAGTGATCTGTTGGATTCGCTTCCCACTCCAAGGTAGTGTAGCATTATTACTCCGTCCGCTACGTATGCTTCTACTTCGTATTTACTGAATTGCATCCTATCTACTTTTAAGCTTTGTTCTGGTACTTCACTAGTCATTATTGCTGTTACGTTTTCTTCTGAGAACATGTAATTCATTTTGAGAATTATGTTTCTCATTTCGTGTTCATCTTCTATTTGCATTCCTAATCCAGGTATTGAATCTAGAACTACTCTTTTTGCTCCTATTTTTTCTATTAAGTCAACTGCTTTGAGTATTAATTCATCTATATCAAGCCCTATTTGCGGAATTGAGTATTTTTCTTTTGATGTGTATCCTACTTTTGCGGATGAAGCGTCCAGTATCGCTATTTTTCCTTCTTTTTCCAGTTCATCTACGTCAAATCCAAATTGCTTCATGTCTTCTCTTATACTTTCAGGCTTTTCATCTACTGTTATATATACGCCAGGTTCTCCGTTTTTTGCTCCGTGGATTATGTATTGCATTGAGAAGGTTGTTTTACCGGTTCCTGTGGCTCCGGAAACTAATACCATTCGGTTTTTTGGAAATCCTCCTTGTATTAATTCATCTAAGCCTTTTATTCCTGTCTCAATTCTTTCCATTGTAATCCTCAGTTTATTTTAGTTGTTTTTTCTTTATCCTTATTCTAATTAAGGGCGCTTTATTTAAAAACTTTTCTAAATCTTTTTCTTCAATATTTTTATAAAGGATATATATTTTGCTATAATAGTTTATGTTAGAGGTGTTATTATGCAAGGTTGTTACGCTTTAATCTTGAATTGTTTATCGAACACTCGTTTACCTATAGGTTCCCTCGGTGAAAAGAACTTTTCAAAGGGGATCTATGTTTACGTTGGTTCTGCATTTGGTCAAAATCAATCCATAGAATCAAGAGTAAGCAGACATGCTGAACTTGCTTTCTCCGGTAAGGGTTCAGTTCACTGGCATGTTGATTATATATTAACTTCGAATAATTTTGATTTACTGGGTTTTAATGAATTTCCTTCTGAAAATAGAAATGAATGTAAAGTTGCTGATGAATTAATGAAAAAATCCGATGACGTTGTATTTGGCTTCGGTTGTAGTGATTGTAGTTGTAATAGCCACTTGTTTTTCTTTGGAAACTAGAGATTTATCCCTTTATTACTGCCATTGGCTTTACTTTAGCTACTCTTTTACTTATTCCTGCTTTTTCCACTGATTCAGCTACTTTATCTATATTTTTATATGCTCCAGGCGCTTCTTCTGCTGCCCCTGACATTGAATGTGCTTTTATAATTATGTTTCTCTCATTTTTCAGTTTTTTAACCACGTTTTTTCCCCAAAATTCTTTTTTTGCTTTTGTCCTGCTCATTATTCTTCCTGCGCCGTGGCATGTTGATCCAAATGATTTTTCCATCGCTTCTTTTGTACCTGTTAGTATGTAGGATGCTGTGCCCATTGTTCCTCCGATCAGTACGGGTTGCCCTACTTC
>JBMCFZ010000084.1:0-3863 GCA_048620055.1 archaeon
CATTAATACAACTGAAAGATTAAAACTTTCGAAAAACGAATGATAAGAAGAAAACAGTTTGATAGGGAGACTCATTTTGCTTGAAGCATTCTCTAAAGTAGGTAACCATCTACAGGAATCATCCAAAGGAATAAAACCTCTTTTAGTGGAAAGATAACTCTCTTCATCAATTTCTTGTAAATCCAAGTTTCTCTCAGATAGAAAAAAAGGATTTAAAACCTCTTTATATCCTCTTTTAATTAATCTATTTATGTAGATGCCCTCTAATTCCTTTACCTTATTTCTAAGGACACCGTAATTTACTTTAGAGACGTCTGAAGAAAGTTGACCAATAAACACCATAGTTTAATTAATAAGGTTGTAAGTTAAATATGCAGTGGTTCAATAAAGGGATACAATGGCAGAATGGAACAAGATAGAAGAAGTAAAAAAAGATGAAAAAACTGACAAAGTAGTTAAACTTAGAGGATGGGTATATAGAGAAAGATCAACAAACAAAGTAGCTTTCATTACCCTCAGAGACTCTTCAGGAACTATACAATGCGTATTCAAAAAAGGGACGCCCGGATTTGAAGAAGCAAAAAATACCCATATAGAGTCAAGCGTAATGATAACAGGAGAAATTAAAAAAGATGACAGAGCGCCAGGAGGATACGAATTAAAGGGAAAAAAAATGAAACACTATCAGAAAGCAAAAAAATTTCCAATAACCGAAGACCCTTCGACTTCTTTCCTCATGGACGTGAGGCACCTTTGGCTAAGAAGCTCCAAGATAAACAAAATGCTCAAGGCAAGGGAAAAAACACTAAAATACTTTAGAGAATTCTTCGAAGAGAAAGGATTCTACGAAGTACAACCTCCTTTACTAACTCAGGCAGGAGTGGAAGGAGGATCAACATTATTTGGCTTAGATTACTTCAATGAAACCGCTTATTTAACCCAATCCTCTCAATTATACTTAGAAGCATTCATGACTTCCTTAGAAAAAGTTTACTGCATAGCACCTAGTTTCAGGGCTGAAAAATCCAGGACAAGTAAACATTTAACTGAATACTGGCACCTAGAAGCTGAAATGGCATGGTACGAAAATAAAGACAACATGAAATTTCAAGAAGAAATGCTTTCCTACATTGTAAATAAATTAGCTGAAGAAGATAAAGAGATTTTAAAGTACTTTGGAAGAGAACCAAAAACCCTAAAAGAAATAAAACCACCTTTCAAAAGACTGAGCTACACTGAGGCAATCGAAGAACTTCAAAGCCAAGGAACGAAAATAGAATGGGGAGAGGATTTTGGAACAGGACATGAAAAAGCATTAACAGAAGAGATAAAAGAACCACTAGTAATTTATAACTTCCCAAAAAAAATAAAACCTTTCTACATGCCAGAATCAGATGAAGTGGAGAAGAAAACAGTTAGGTGTAACGATGTGCTGGCTCCTGAAGGATATGGAGAAATAATTGGCGGTTCAGAAAGGATATGGAAACTTGAAGAACTCCTGAAAAGACTTGAAAAAACTGGAACAGATAAAGATGCTTACGAATGGTACATAGACCTAAGAAAGTACGGTTCAGTGCCTCATTCAGGGTTTGGGCTAGGAATAGAAAGATTATTATCTTGGATACTCAAAAGAAACCATATAAGAGAAACAATCGGGTTCCCAAGAACAATAAACAGAGTTTATCCATAGATTAAATAATATTAGGAAACCTACATATATTCATTAACGATTTTTAAATATTCTTTTTCAGATATCTCTTGACACACTTTCTCATTATGCACTAATACGTATTTATTTAAATTTATATCCGTCAATTCAACACCTGGGAATATCTTAAGACTATTCTCTTCCACTTTACCATTAGGATATTCTACATTGGCTTTCATTATGTTTTCATTTCCCTTCTTCTCAGCTTTAAACCCAACTACCTTACCTGGTCTCACTTTACAATCATATTTTTCATTATGTACAGTGAAAAAATATTTGTGAACATAGTTATTATCATCAAAAAGACCTAAAAAGCTTTTTTCTCTTTTTTTAAGATTTTTTAATTCTTCATATTCTTTTGGAAATATGTTTTTTAGATCATCATCAGTCACTTTCTCTTCTCTAATTGTGTAGAGAACTCTACCTCTATCCCCCTCTCTTATTTTTTTCTTTCCAGCCATAGCTATATTCATAAATTGTTTTCTTTCTTCTTTGGAGATTTTTTTCCCTATCATCTTAGCACCTGTAAATCCTGATTAAGTAAATTAGGTTCCCGGTGTTGTTAAATTTTACCCTAAAATGGTTAAAGAAAAGAATCACTAATAGAAGTAAGAAGTTAATTAGTGGTAGAATGAGCGAAAACAATGAAATAAATAAAATAATTATAACCGGTTGTCCTGGAACAGGTAAAACATCTTTAGCTAAGACTATTGGAGATCAATTGAATCTTGAAGTAATTCACATTAACCAGGAATTTATTAGGGATAATAAAATGGATATAGGGTTTGATAGTGGCCGGAAATCAGTGGAAGTTGACCTTGAAGAACTGGAAAAATTTTTAGAAGATAAAAAAGGAGTTATAGAAAGCCATTTACTATGCGAATTCAGCTTAGAGAATTCTTTAGTTATAGTGCTACGTTGCGATACAAAAGAATTGAGAGAAAGACTTAAGGAAAGGGACTACGGAGAAAAGAAAATTAAAGAGAATCTTGAAGCAGAGATTTTTAATTACTGCGGAGAAGAAGCTCGTTTAAATTACGAAGAAAACAAGGTCTACGAAATAGATACGACGAATAAAGATGTAGATAAAGTTAAAGAAGAAGTAATAGAATTTATTGATAAATTTAATAGTCTTTGATTTCTTACTTTCCCCTTTTAAGTTTAATTGGATTATTTTCTCCTTTATCTATCTTTTCGTCCTTTGGTTTTTTTAGAACGTAGAGAGTTGTTCCAAGTATTAGAAACGCGCCTGCTAAATGTTTGTAAGGGACATTGAACCCTTTCTCAGATGTCTCTTCAACTGATTTTTTAGAAGATAACATTGAATTTAAATATTCCCCTTCCGAGTGATGATTTTTTGCTTTTTCTAGATAGTGTAATGAAGTGTCGCTTTCTCCGTATTTATCTTTTGCCTTCTGCATTCTATCTATCGATGATTTCTCCATCTGTGATAGCAGGTCCTTTGAATCATCTATAAGAGTTTCTTCCTTTTCAATTAATTCTTTAACTTCAGAAGGTTTTTTAGAATCTAATAAATAATCTAAATTCCTAGTTACTAATGAAGATTCCTTTGTTTCTATCTTATCCCTTCTATTCTTCAAACTTTCAAAGTCCTCTGGAGTATAAGGTATGTTTTCTTTATTAACTTGAAATTCCACCGTCTCTTTAAATGCTTTTTCCAAAGATTTAAATGTATTTTCTATTTCTTCTGAATTTCCAGCGAGTTTTGAGTTCACTCTCTCCTCTAGTTCTTCGATTTTTCCTTTTAAATCTTTAATTTCATGCTTCTCGTGTTTTTCCAGATTTTTTTCTAGTTCTCCGCAGTCCGTAATCGAACAAATCTTATTTACTTCTTTTTTAAATTCTTCTAGTTCTTGATTCTCTTTCTCTTGATCTCCTGTTTGTTTTGAATTGTTTATGTCCTCTGTTTCATTTTCAAGTTCCTCTTCTCCATTATCAACTATCTCTGTTCCTTTGAGAGGTTTTCTTTTCAACTTATTTATCAGTTCAGGTGCTTTTTCGATAAATTCTTCGTATACTCCTCTGTTGTGAAGGGACAATAAGTCGTCGACATCTTCTTTAAGGTCTTTAGTTATTTCCCTAGTGTTTTTTAGAAACTCCAGTTCCGTTAGTATTTCTTGTGATTTTTCCTCTG
>JBMCFZ010000085.1:0-3849 GCA_048620055.1 archaeon
CTTCTACTTCTTCTTATTACTAATTCTTCTCCGCATTCTGGGCATTTTCCTATTAGGTCTTCTTTTTTCAAGGTTTTTCTAAGTTCATCTGATACTTCTTTTTTGTTCTTCTGTAGTTCCTTCATTATTTGTTTGAGCATTTCTCTAGATTCATCTACGACTTCCTTCTTCTGTTTTTTACCTTCTTTTACTTTATCTATCTCTTCTGAGAGTTTCGCAGTCATTTTTGGCTTTGTTATCTCTTCAGCATATTTTTCCAGTGAATCTATAACTGCGAATGCTACTTCGCTCGGTTTGTATCCCTTTTGGTTGAATATATATTTCCTACTAGCTAGTTTTTTAAGAATTGCTGGCCTAGTTGACTTTGTACCTAGATTTTTATCTGACATGTACTTTATTATCTTATTTGGACTGTATCTTGGCCTTGGTTTTGTTTTCTTTTTATCCGCACCTGTTTTATTGACTTTTACCTGTTCACCTTCTTCCAATTTAGGTGTTTCTAGTTCTTTGGTTTTCTTGTACGGATAAATTTCTTGCCATCCTTCTTTGAGTATTTTTCTTCCTTTTGTTTGGTATTCGTGTCCTTTGTGATCTAATTTAGTTTTAATTGTTTGTATTGTTGATTTTTCACTTAGCGTGGCTACGAATCTATCCGCTATTAATTTGTATATTCTCCACTGTGGATTGCTGAGTTCTTTTTGTGGTTTTTTCACAGGATGTATAGGTGGGTGGTCTTTTGTTTTCTTTTTCCCTTTTGTTGGTTTTAATTTCTTTTTAAGTAATTTTTGAGCGTGTTTTTTGTATCTGTCTATTCCATTGAGTTGTTTTAGTATTTCTTTAAGATCAAGCGATTTTGGGTATTGTGTGTTGTCCGTCCTTGGGTAACTTATTATTCCATCCTGGTAAAGTGATTCCGCTATTGATAATGCTGATGAAGGTGAATACCCTATGTTACTTGCTTCTCTTAGGAAACTTGTTGTGTTGAATGGTGTTGGTGGATTTCTGGAGTATTTAGTTGTTTTTACATTTTTTACCGTTGCTTCGCCCGGACCTAGTTCTTTCAATTCTTTTGCTTTTTCTTTGTCGAACACTTTTTTCTTTTTGTAACTGGCTTTGAATTTTTTATTGTTCTTTTGGCAATTTATCCATGGTTTCCAGTATGGTTTTGGTTTGAATTTCTTTCTTTCTTTTTCCCTTTTCACTATTTCTGCAAGTGTTGGTGTTTGTACTCTTCCTACCGATAAAAATGATTTTCCAAGTCTTCTTCCCGCTAGTGAGATATATCTTGTTAGTGTTGCTCCCCAAATTAGGTCTATTTCTCTCCTGGTGTCCGCGGAGTCCGCTAGGTTCCAGTCAAATTCAACGGGTTCTTTGAATGCTTTTTCAACATCTTCATTTGTAAGTGAACTGAATTTGGTTCTTTTTATCGGTATATCCGGTCTTTTCTCTTGAGCTATTTGAACTGCTTCTTTCCCTATGGATTCCCCTTCTCTGTCGTAGTCAGTTGCTATGGTCAAAGTATCTGATTTCTTAGCGTAGTGTTTTATCGTATTACTTATTGATCTTCTGGTATCCTGATATTGTATTGGTGCATCTATTAGCTCTTGTAGATCGGTTGATCTCCAGTTATTATAATCTTTAGGAAAATCGGGGTTCTTTACGTGTCCTCTTAGTGGAACTACGACTTTATCTTGTAGTTCATAGCATTTTACTCTTCCTTTTTTAACTTGTTTAGGTTTTCCCAGTATCTCAGCTATTCTTTTTGCTGCGTTATGTTTCTCGGCTATAACTAAATCCATGTTTATCTTTTGAAGTTACTGAAGTTAAAAAGAGTTGGCTTATTTTCTATTTACTAAAAAACTATAAGTAAATTAAGATAATGATTTACTGGAAACTTCAAAAGTTATTCATATTCCCGTGAGTGGGTATCTCTTTAGATATAGTTCAGTGGCGTATATCTGTAGGAATGGGAGAATTATGACAGATACTAATATTACTGCTATAATTTGATGTGACCATACGAATAATTGTCCTAATCCAACTTCTAGTAATGTTAATGAGAACATTAAAACGAATCCTACTACGATATATTTTGCAAGGGGTTTTGGATTCTTTTCAATGAATTTAACCGAGTCTTTTATGGATTCTATTAATCCAAAGTCCTCCAAAACAATTATTTGAGGAGTGAATATGAATAAAACCCATATTATCAGTATTATTGCATGTGTTATTGCCGCAGGTGTTCCTAGATAGGTTAGAATTGTCCCAATTGTTATGGAAACTATTGTTAGTAGCATTAAGAATAGAGTCATTTGTAGAACGTATTTTTTGAATACAGATGTTACTCTTCTGTACGTCACATGATCTAATGTTTCCTGTAGTTTTACTATAGAGATTAATCCGGATAAGAATATTGATATTAGAATTATCGAGATTAATGTAACTCCAAGCATAACTAGTATTTGTGGAACGGTGAGGTCGGCGTAAATTGATGTAAATCTAATGAATCCTGAACCCACTGAAATGAAACTGGATAGTATGAATGACAGTAGGAGAGTTAGAATTATGAATATGCTGAAGAGGACGACTTTATCGATGTTTTCGATGTACTTGGTCAAGGCTCTTTGAATCGGCATCTGCATATATAAATATGTGTTATTAAGTTATTTATAATTAGCGGTATATCATCTTGTAATTAGTGGTCAGTGCTTTGTTTTTAGGTTTCAGTTGTTTCTATTGTTTTCTATATCTCTTCAATCATTTTTCCCCTTAATCCTCGTGACCCAACGTCAATTATTTTTACTTTGACAGTTTCCCCTTTTTCAGGAAGTTTACATTTGTTTCCCTCAACTTGTATTTTCTTATAATTTTGAGCTCTACCTATTATTTTATCTCTTCTTTGTTTTGTGATTAATACTTCTAGTTCTTGATCTAGATAACTCTTGTTTTTGTTTTTACTTATTTTTCGAGTTATTTCAGATAACTTCTTTGATCTCTTCTTCAAAATTTGACTGGTATGTGGTTCCAATTTCTCCGCTTTAGTATTTGGTCTTGGGTAGAATCTAGATATATTTGTAATATCCGGTTTTATTTCTTTTATGAGGTTTATTGTTTCTTGAAATTCTTCTTCCTGTTCTGTTGGGTATCCTACTATTATGTCTGTAGCGAGGTTTAGGTTCTCTATTTCTTCTTCGAAGTTTCCGATGATTTCTTTGAATTCCTCGGATGTATATCTCCTGTTCATGTCTTTTAAAACTTTGTTGGATCCAGATTGAACGGGTATATGTAGAAATTTGTACACCTTTGGATTTTTAATAGATTCAATTAATCTTCGTTGTTTTTTATGCTCCTTCAGGTGTTCTGGATTCATCATACCTACTCTTAATTTAAAGTTTCCTTTTATCTCTGTCATTTTTTGAATTAATTGAGATATTTCAGTATTCCCTTTATCTTTTCCATAACAACCTGTATCTTGACCTGTTATATATATCTGTTTCTTTCCCTTTTCTACTAATTTACGTGTTTCTTCTATTATTTGTTTTTCAGAGTAGCTTTTTAGGTTTCCTCTTGCATTTTTAACTCCACAGTAACTGCAGTTTCCAAGACAACCGTCAGATATAGGGATTATAGCCGTTATTCCTTTCCTTGTAACTTTTTTCATTTCCAATTTACTTTTATTTTTTTTATTCGAGTTTTTTTCTATATAAACCGGTTTTTCTCCTTTTTCTAATTCTCTTAGTGCCTTTGGTATTTCTTCAATTGTATCAGGAGACACCATCGCTGAGTTTTGATTTTCTAGAAGTTCTCTAGATATTTTTGGTAGGCATCCCGCTACTAAGACCTTCTTAC
>JBMCFZ010000086.1:0-3710 GCA_048620055.1 archaeon
GGTTTTAATGCATCCTTTGCCTAGGGTTGATGAGTTGTCTAGAGATTTGGATGATACTGAGATGGCTAAGTATTTCCCTCAGGCTGAGAATGGTGTTTATGTTAGGATGGCTCTTCTAGATCTTGTTGGCAAATAGACGAAAAACTTTTATTTAATTCAATTTTTATTTTATAATATGTTAGAAATTATGGACCTAATAACGTTTGGAGGAAAAGAATGAGTAATGATTTTCGTATATCTGACAGAGGCAATAACCTCGACCCTTCAGCTACCCTAGAAATATCAGACCTAGCTAAAGACCTCAAAGAACAGGGAGAAGAAGTAATATCTTTAGCAGTAGGGGAACCAGACTTTGACACCCCAGAAGAAATAAAGAATGCTGCCAAAAACGCTTTAGATCAAGGATTCACAAATTACACTTCCAGTTCAGGAATAAAAGAATTAAGAAAAGAAATAAGAAAAAAATTAAGCCAAGAAAACAACATAAACACAAAAACCGAGAACATCGTAGTAACACCCGGAGCAAAATTTAGCTTATACCTAGCTTGTCAAGCACTACTCAATCCAGGAGACAAAGCCATAATAGCAGACCCCTCATGGGTATCATACAAACAAATGATCAAAGCAGCAGGAGCAAACCCAATATCAATCCCAACCACTGATAAATTAACCCCAAAACCAGAAGCAATAAAAGAAGAAATGGATGAAAAGGTAAAACTAATATTCACAAACTCTCCAAATAACCCTACAGGAAAAGTATGGAAAAAAGATGAGTTAAAAGAAATAACCGAAATAGCAGAAAAGAATAATTCAATAGTATTATCAGACGAAATATATGAAAAACTAATCTATGAAGGAGAACATTACAGTCCAGCCTCTGAATATGATAACGTTTTAACTGTAAACGGTTTTTCCAAATCTTACTCCATGACTGGATGGCGTCTAGGATACATAACAGGTCCAGAAGAAATAATTAATACAATTCTTAAAATCCAACAACATTCAGTATCCTGCCCTACATCCTTTGCTCAAAAGGGGGCAATACAAGCATTAAAGAAAATTAAAACCAAGGATATGGTTAAAACATTTGAAGAAAGAAGAAATAAAGCACTTAGCCTAATAGAAGAAATCCCAGGGATGAGTGTGGAAAAACCTGAAGGAGCTTTCTATCTATTTCCTAAATATGACTTAGACATTGAATCAAAAGAACTAGCTCTTGAATTACTTAAAGAGAAAGGAGTAGCAGTTACACACGGAAAAGCATTTGGAGAAAAAGGAGAAAACCATCTTAGAATAAGTTATGCAAATTCAATAGAAAAGATAGAACAAGCCCTAACTAAAATAGAAGAATATATGAGGAATAAAAATGGTTGATTTAATAGATTTAAGTTTTAGGGATGGACATCAATCCAAATTAGCTACTAGGCTAAGAACTGAAGATATGAAACCCTTAATGAGTAAAATGGATGAAGTAGGTTTTTACGCAACCGAAGTCTGGGGAGGCGCCACCTTCGATGCATCTATTAGATACCTAAACGAAGACCCATGGGAAAGACTAAGAACCTTCGACAAGGAAATGCCTAACACTAAACTAATGATGCTTGAGAGAGCGATGAACATAGTTGCCTACCAAAATTACCCTGATGATATCGTAAAAAAATTCATAGAACTCGCCCATAAAAACGGTATCGATGTTTTCAGGATTTTTGATGCATTAAACGACTTAAGAAATATGAAGATACCTATGGAAACTGCGAAGAAAGAAGGAGCAGAAGTACAAGCTTCTTTATGTTACACTGAAAGTCCTGTTCATAGTCCTGAAACCTACGCTGAAAAATTTAAAAAACTAGAGGATATGGGTGCAGACTCTCTCTGTATAAAAGACATGGCTGGGATTATAACTCCTGATAAAGCTCATGATATAATTGTGAAATCAAAAGAAAAAGGCGTTTCAATACCAATTGACTTACATAGTCATACAACAAGTGGAATGGCTTTAATGGCGTTCCAAAAAGCATTAGATGCCGATGTAGATATGGTAGATACTGTTTTTTCTCCTCTAGCTAATGGTACAAGTCATCCACCGACGGAATCTGTGTATGCAGCCCTTGAAAATACAGAACATGACCCAGAGTATGACTGGGAATTATTAATGGATCTAAGAGAAGACTGGATGGAGATCTGGAATAAATACAATCATCTGCACAGAGAAAAGGCAATGATCACCGACCCATCAGTATTAACGCATAAAATACCTGGAGGAATGTTATCCAATTTAATGAGCCAACTTGAAGAAGCAGGAATTCAAGATAAATACTATGAAGTCTTAGAAGAAGTACCCAAAGTTAGAGAGGAGTTAGGTTATCCTCCTTTGGTAACTCCAGCCTCTCAGATTGTTGGTACGCAAGCCACTATGAATGTTAAGTTGGGAGAAAGATACAAGCAGATCCCGCAACAGGTAAAAGATTACGTTAAGGGAATGTATGGTAAGCCACCTAGAGAAATTAGCGATGAAATAAAGAAAAAGGTTCTAGGCGAGAACTATGAAGAGAAAATAATAGAAGACCGGCCTGCAAATCACTTAGAACCTCAATCTGAGAAAAACAAGGAAAAATTAGAGGAATTAGGAGTGCTTGAGAAAGAAGAAGATGTTTTAACCTACACCATATACCCAGAACAAGGTTTAACATTTTTGAAGGGTAAAGCAGAAGCTGAATTCAAGTCAGAAGAGCTTCCATTACCTAAGAAGAGATCTGAAACTAGAGATGAGTATGTTGTTAAGATAGATGATGAAGAGTTTAAGACTGAGGTTTGGGAAACTAAAGGATAATTCTTAGGCCTGAATATTTGCCTTATTCTATCTATCTATTTTTAATTTGTTGGTTGTATGTTTTTTGAGTTTGTTTTTATTATTTTTGGTTTTTGTATTAATTGTTGGTTTCTTGGTATTGTTTAGTTTTTTTGGTTCTGGTTGATTCTTTGTATTTGGTTGGTTTTGTAGTTCGAAAGGCTTAAATTATTTGAGTTTGACTCATTAGTGATTTTACTATGATTCAGGAAACTAATTTAGATAGGAAGGGTTTGTTGGAATTAGGTATTAGGTCTGAGATTGAGGCTCAAAGGGTTTATAGTAGTTTAATGGAACGTGATTTACCTAAAAGTTTTAGGAATAAGTTGGATTTTCTTGAGAAAGAGGAGGAGGGTCATGAGGAAACTCTTCGCAGTATTTTTGATGAACTTTATCCTAATGATGAGCCAGATCTTCCTAATGAATCGTCGGTGCCTGTGCCTAAGATAGATTTTGATGAGTCTGATTCAGTTTCTGATATTTTAGAGGATGCTATGAAGTCTGAAATTGATTCTGAGGAGTTTTACAGGGATCTTTCTAAGGAGTTTGATGAGGATTCTAAGGAGTATAAGTTATTGGATTATCTTTCTAGAATGGAAAAAGGTCATTATGAGATTCTTAGGAACCAGTTAGATAGTATTAAAACTTTTGGTAACTTTAAGAATTTCTTTAATAATATTGGGTCTGGTAGAGGTCTTTAACGAGGACTCTTTTATCTCTATTCATCATTTTTTTAATTTTGAAGATTGAATGTTGCCAATTAGTAATAAGATGTGATTTCTATGGACGATAATGTTGTTGAGGATTTAGTTGGTATTTTAGGTTCGGATTGGGTTGTTTCTGATAGTTCTAAGATTAGTAG
>JBMCFZ010000087.1:0-3667 GCA_048620055.1 archaeon
GGATTAGGTCTTCCTTTTGGATAGTGTGCTCTTGTCTGTCCTTCTTTAAATGTTCCAGAATTTGGTTTATAACTCCCTTTTTTCTTTCTTGTTTTAACTCCTTTTTTATGATATTTTCTTACTCCTGGGTCTTTTTTTGTTAATCCTTTATTCCAAGGAGTTTTATTTTTATGGAAATGGCCTTTTTTAAAAGTTTCAACACCATTTCTTTTTAATATCTTATAAAAAGTTGTTCTCTTTAAATTATGTTTATCAATAATCTTTTTTGGCATTATAGATTCCTTGTATTCCTTACATATTTGCTCTTCATTATATTTTCCCATAATAATATAAACGCACAGCCTTTTTTAAAACTTTTTAATTGGGAAATACCCTTTTAAATATTTTTTTAACGTGTATGTCTTTAACTTCTTTCAAGGCAGGACGAAAATAAGGTTGAGGATTTGTTCCCTCTTGAGCAATCTTTTTTGCTACTGGGTATGATGCCCCTTCATCTCCCAAAACTCTTCTTGACCATCCTTTAAGAGCCTCTGGACTTACATAGTGAGGCGAGGTGCCATACTCTATATCCTTACCATACTTTACTCCGTCTGTTAAATTATATTCTTCGTGCCCTTCTTCCATTGGAGTTACACTTAAACTTTCTCTTAATCTTCCTGTATCTACTGGACATTTCATTACTGCCAACTCGTGCATCTTCATCATTGATTTAAATAAAACCTTTTTCATCTTTTCTAATGCTATCTCTTTGTCAACTTCTGAACTTACTTTAAAATTTATTCTCATTCTAAGTCTATTCTCCTTACAACTCCTTTCTTAAAAATATTATCTCCAAGGTGTCTTCTTGTTCCTACTACTTCTTCCAGTCTCCATTGTTTATTGTCTTTCTCGATTATATCTCCTACTTTAACTGTTACTTCCCCATTACCTGTTATATCATCTGAATATTTATCATAAAAAAATATATTTGAAGTTCCTGTTTCTGCTACACCCACATCGTCTACTTGTCTATTGCTCTCGCTTGAATCTTGAATTAAAGCCATAATAGTATATGTCTCCTCACTTACTGACTCTGTATTACCCTGACTATCTGTTGTTTCTGTTTGTCTTATTAAGGTATACTCTGTTCCGTTCTCCTTAATAATCTCTTGAAAATCATCTCGTTTGCTCATTTTATGGAAATTCTTGGCTGTAGTCTCTCGAATATCCTATCTCTTTCTTTAATTAATTCTTTAACCATTGCCTGCCAATGAGTATACGGAACACCTTTTTGAACTGACATCTCCCCAAGAGTATATCCTGTCGAGAACGTATAGGTTTGTCCTATCATTCTTAGTGCTGCAGTAATCCCTGCAACAACTCTCAACAATCTTTTTACTAATGGTTGTATATCTAATTCAATTACCATACTTCCACTATTGTGTGAGAATGCTAACTCATCTACTGTTAATTTATTTCCATCTACACTCTTAATCTCTGCTGCTTCCTTTTGACCATCCATTCCAAATATAGTAATCCATCTTTCATCCCTAAAATCACTTGCATCATCAACTTCAATCTCTACATTTGTTCCTGGTTCTACATCTGAATCTGTTTTTGTCTTAATATCTGAATATTCCATAAATCCATATAAGTATCTAATAACTACATTGTTTATTCCTTTAGAAAATCTTCCTATCTCTGGACTTCCGTTTAAATCAATTACAACTGTTCCACTTTCTTTATAATTTATATTATCATCAACTGTTAAATCTGTTTCATCAATCTTTATTTCTCTAACACCCAATACTGGGTTGTTGTCTAATGATATTCTACCATTATCTGTTCCATTCTTAAATTCAATCTTTTCTTCTGGTTCTAATTCTGTGTTTAGAAATCTTTTTACCTGACTCTCTACTCCTTCTATAATCTCATTAAGAGCATCGTCATCTATCTCATCATCTAATCCTGTTATGTCTCTTACTTCTTCTTTGGTTATGTATTTTGGCATTTTAACTTGCTATTAGTCCTCCCATTATTCCTATTATAACTCCTGCTCCTGCAAATCCTGCTGAAGCCCATATTGGTAATCTTCTATTTAGTTGAACTCTAATGTCTTTCAATGTGTCACCTATTTCTTGCATATCTTCTTCCATTTTTTTAACTCTATCTTGGATATGTCTGCCAAACTCACAACCTGCTTTATCTAATTCACTTCTACCGTTTGGCATTTTAACTCTATCCGTATTTATTTTTTATCTTATCTGAAACATCATCTCGGAAAGGTAACTCATCTTCATTATCTACAGCATTCAGTAGGTCTTCCTTAGTAGGATATACATCTATAATGTCTCTTGCTGTTTTTTGTCCTACTCCATCTATGGCTTGTAATTCTTTTCCAAAGTCTTCATCTAATATCTCTTCTTCATCAACTTTTTGTTCTTCTTCAACTTTGTCAAGACCATTTACTAATCCTACTGTTTCTGGTAAGTCAACTACTTGGTTTGGCTCAACAGACTTCCAACTGTATCCATCTTCTTTCTCTATTCTTACTCTAATCCCTTTATTGGAATTGTTTTTGAATTTCATTAGAATTCCTCCACTAAGACATTTACCTTAACTTCGTCATCTTCTGTTCCGTTTGCACATTCAAGTTTAAGTCTTCCAGAAATAGCAAAACATACTTCACTACCTCCTGAACTTCCGTCAGTATCGTGTGAGTCTGTTCTTGGATAGTATACTTCATCTGTGCTTGAAGCAGATAACTCCAAAATAGTTTGATTTACATTCTCAACTGTTGTTATATCCACCTCTACACTATTGTCTGGATATTCAATGCTTACAGCTTTAACTAATCCTATATAAGTGTTCTCACTAACTACGCTGACTTCTCCACTTGAGTCAACCGTTCCTTTCAATGTTACTCTCGATATTTTTGTTGGCATTTTTCCATTTATTTATTTAGTTCTTTCTAATCGACTTTAATTAAAAAAATAAAAAAATAATAAAAATTTGGTAAGACTAAAGTCCTAATCTTACGCTATGTTTGTTATGAACGAATTGAACTCTGGAGCTCTCATTATAAGACACTCATAAATCTTCAAGAAAAACTTCTGTGAATCATTAGTCTTTGCTAATGGTTCATAAGTCATATCTTGTAAGACTCTCATCTCAATGTAGTTGGTATCTAAAAAGTAGATAGATTTGTTGTTGTCAGAATTGTCTAATGCCCTACTTGGAATAACTGTTACTTCTCCAACAGCCGTTTGTAGAGTTACTTCTGAACCTACTCCGTATTTCTGTTGGCTTCCAAGGTCTTTCAAACTATACCTTCCAAGGTCCACCATCATCTTCCTAATCTGGCTGTATACTCCAGGAGAGCATACTGCTAAATTAGGCATTCCACCGTTGGTATAGGCTTTTTCTATTGCATCTTCAATATCTGAAAAAGATAAAGTTTCTTCTGCAAGGTCAATCTCGTTAGTAGTTCCCTGTAATTTGACTATTCCATCAAATTCAGTTGAATCAGAACCAGTATCACCATTAATGATTAGGTCTTCTTCCAATTCTCTTAAAGCCCTTGTCCTTTTTTGCACTTCATATTGAAGAGCGTTAGGAGCAGACTGGTCAGAGAACGGATTACTACCTGTTCCTGCACCTTGAGACTCGAAACCTGACATCATATAAC
>JBMCFZ010000088.1:0-3665 GCA_048620055.1 archaeon
GAATGAGCTTGGAAAAAGCAGGTATAGATTACATGGAGAAAACTAATAAAGACAAAAGTAGTTGCCTTTCCATGAGGAAATTCTATGAAGATTGGACGGATAAAAGTGGAAAAGGATCATTTATAAGGATATTGAAGAAATGGGACAATGGAAACGGAGTATCAATACAATATAAATGTTTAGATCCATCTGTATTCACTAAGAAAATAGTTAATAAAACAAGAACCACTGTGATGATGTCAGGGACAATGAAACCTCAAAAGATGTACAGAGATTTAATTGGACTTGATAAAAAAGAAACCAAACTAAAAGAATACCAATCTCCATTTCCTGAGAAAAATCAATTGAAGATCATAGTTCCAAGTGTAACTACCAAATACACCGAAAGAACACCTGAACAATACAAAAAAATAGCTGAAAAAACCATTGAGATAACCGAAGAAGTACCAGGGAATACAGCGGTATTCTTCCCCTCTTATAACTTAATGCAAAAGATTCAGAGGCATTTAAAGGAAAAAATAGATAAACCTATAATAATACAGGAGAAAAACTATAATTTGAAAGAGAAGAATAGAACGTTAAAAAAATTCAAAGATCATTCCGAATCAGAAAAAGGAGCATTATTAACCGCTGTATCTGGAGGAAGTTACGGAGAAGGAATAGATCTTCCAGGACAACAATTAATGGGAGTTATAATAGTAGGAATACCTTTGAAAGAACCTAATCTTGAAACAAAGTCACTGATAAAATACCATGACCGTAAATACGGGAAGGGATGGGAATACGGATACATATTCCCAGCTATGACTAAAGCAATACAAGCAGCTGGAAGATGTATAAGAAATAAAGAAGATAAAGGGATAATAGCTTACTTAGACAATAGATACACTTGGAATAATTACTCACGTTGTTTCCCTGAAAAAAAGAATATGAAGATAACTGAAAACCCCCGAGAAATAATTAAGAACTTTTGGAAGAACAATGGGAAGTAACGAAGGATAATTACTTCGAGAAATCAATTTTACCCAAGTAAATTGAAAAGACCCCAAGAGAGATTAATACTACGATAAAAATTAAGTTCTGAGAAGTTGGAGTTATTTCTTCTAAAGATCTAAGAGTATTAAATTCCACTGAATTACTTTCCAATCTATACTCACCATCATCACCTTCAACCACAGCTTTGAACTCATATTCAGAATCGCTTTCAAGGCCAGTGACACTTTCACTAAATACTGTATTATTACCAATATTTCTCTTTGAAGTTTCCATCCATTCACCATCTTCTTTTCTGTACTTAAAGAACAATTTTACCTCTTCATTTACTTCGGATAATTCCCCTTCTAATAACACTGAGTTACTGAGAATTTCACTAGCCTCAAGGGTTTTAATTTCAAGTTCATCTAAAGTAGTGAAACTGAAAACCTCTCCTTCAATTTCTTCACCTTTTAATTCCCCCATAAATTTAAATTCATAGTTAGTTCCCTCTTCAAGATTAGTTAAAGGATAATTAAGCTCCTTTTCTTCTTCAATCATTTGACTGGATGTTTCCATCCATTCTTCATTTTCCTTTCGGTACTTGAAGAAAACATCAAGGGAATCTCCCAATTGATGTATTTCTCCTCTCAAAATCACTGAATCATACGAAATATTGATAGCTTCAAGAGTATTTAATTCCGGTTCCGGTTCTTCATTAGTTTTAAATTCAGTTGTAATTCCCAAATTTTCTTTTGACTCTCCTTCATCTTCCCATTCAACAACTGATTTGAATTCATATTCAGTATCAGAATTTAAATCAATTACTTCTTCCTCAATTTCCTTTTCTTCCTCTATATTTTGACCGGGAGTTTCTCTCCATTCACCCTCTTTTTCCCGGTATTTGAAGAAGGCTTTTACCTGAGTTTGATTTTTTAGATCAATTAAATCCCCTTTTAATACAGCTGAATCATAAGTTACATTCTCCGGTGAATTTGTTTGGATTAAAGGACCTTCTGTTTCAGTAGTAGTAAAATTCAATATCTCTCCTGTATCCTCATTTGTCTCCCACTTCACCATTGCCCTAAATTCATATTCAGTTTCAGGTTCAAGATCCTCTACTAATTCTGAAAAAATATCCTCAGACGACATAAAATTAGTATCTGTTTCATTCCATTCTTTCCCTTTCTCTCTATATTGAAAGTTAACTTCAACGAGTGATTTTTCACCGATATAATTTAAATGTCCCTTTAAAATAACTGATTTACTAGTTAAACCCCCAATAGAAACAGTTTCTACTTCTGGATCCGGCTCTTCTAACGTAGTAAATTCTAGTATTTCTCCAATTTCCTCTTCCTCTTGTTTCATAACTGCTTTGAATTCGTAATTAGCTCCATAGTCAAGATCTTCTATTGATTGATTAAATTCACCTTCTTTTAATCTTTGAACAGGTGTTTCAATCCATTCTTCACCTTCTTCTCTGTACCGGAAAAATACTTCTATCTCTTCATCTTTGACATTAAACAAATTTCCTTTAAGAATAGCTGATTTATGATCTATTTCCTTTGCTTCAATAGTTTCTATTTCTGGATCCGGTGCTTCTTCCGTAGTGAAATTCTTTACTTCTCCTTCATCATAACTCTCTTCCTGTTCAGCAACCGCTATAAATTCATAAGTAGAATTGTAATTAAGTTCAGATAAATCATAACTAAATTCACCTGTTTCATTCATTAAAATTTTGTCTGTAGAAGGCCAATCACCTATATAAGGTTCTCCTTTTTCAATAACTTTGAAATATACTTCTACTTCTTCAAAACCACTTAAATTCAGTAATTCACCATTTAAAACAGCCGATTCATAGGTAACATCTGTTTCATCGAGAGTTTCTACTTCTATACCTCTAGCTATACCTGGAAGTAGCAAAGTTAGTAGAAAAACGGATAAGATAATTAACTTAATTTTTTTATTCATTTCATTCACCTCTTCATTTATTTTCCCTTGAGGAATAATCCCTATATTCTTCCTTTTAGTTGTGAAGCGTAGTGGAAGAAGAAATTTGTTTTCTTCCCTTTAGCTATTGAATCTCCTTTTTGTAGTCCCTCTTTGAATTCTTTTAAATTTTTAGCACCTTTAACTTCAGTGTAAGCGTATCCAACTTCTTCAGGTATGTGTGCATCGCTTCCTCCAACTACAGGCATATTCATATTTCTAGCCATTCTCGATGCTCTCCTATTTATCTGCCATACTCTAGATCTAGCGTTAATCGTTTCGATTCCGTCAACGTATCTTAGTAATTCCTTAGGTTTTCTAGGAGCCGGTCTTGATTTAGCGAAAGGATGAGCTAAGAATATTAATCCTCCTTGAGAATGTATTTCTCTCTCCAGTTCCTCTATAGTTTTATTTCCTATTCCTTTTTTAATGAAGTAAGCTATTACTTCTGCTATTATTTTTTTATCTTTGTTCAAAACTTTTATTTCTTCTCCTGGTATGAAGAACATGTTCATTTCTTCAGCTATTTCTTTAGCTTCTTTCCATCCTCTTATATCGAAGTGATCAGTTATTGCAACTCCATCCAGTCCTTTTTTCTTCGCTTTTTTAAATACTTTTCTTATTTTTGAAATTCCGTCGTAGCTGTACTCCGTGTGTATATGCATATCTATTTTCATTTCATCACAACCAAAATTCTTTATCAT
>JBMCFZ010000089.1:0-3582 GCA_048620055.1 archaeon
GCATGGCCCCGTTTGTTATGAATGCAAGAGTTATTATACTAGCTAACACACTAGGCAGGAACAACGCAAACCTAGAAGCACTAAAAGAGAGAGGACTGTTTTACAGGATAAAGCTAACCCCTACAGAAATCAAAAAACTGTTGGAAACACAAGTAAAAAGTAAGCATACATCAATACCTCTGTCAGAAAGGAAGAAAATATTTAGAAAAATATCTTCCTACTGCAGACCGGAAGTTAAGAACCTAAATCTTAGACTATTTGATAAAGCATGTAGGTTTTACAAACATGACAAAGAAAACTGGGAAAAGATATTAGATAATCACATGGAGTTAGATGAAGAACTTGTCGTAGTGAGAGATGCGTTGGATAAATTTGACTCCGTAAAAAGACAGGTAAACTACTTCAAGAGAAAAACAGGGAGATCAAGAGCAACCTTTTTCAGAAGAAAGAAGGAGTTTTTGAATCCTAAAAGGTAGCAACAGTTAGTTTTAAATATATTACTATTATTTATTATTTAACATAGTTAACAATATATCATGCAGGAGTTATTACAGGAGGGTTTCAATGAGAAAAGCAAAAACGGTAAAGGAAAAGTTTACAGACACTACATTGGCAAAAATATTGTTTGCTTTAGAAGAGGAAGGAGAGTGCAACCAACAAGAGTTATCATATAGTACAAGAATCACATACTATCGTGTACATCAGTTGGTTAAAGATTTAGATAAAAGCGGCCTTATCAGCAAAAAAATGAAGAACAGCAAGGAATCAGTTATAAAATTAACAGAAAAAGGCCAAAGAATAAGTCATCATGTCAAACAAATGAAGAAGATTTTTGAAGAAGATAAAGAGGTGGAAGAAAATGGAAAAAGTAAAGAACATCAGCTTGAAGAATAAAGGTGTCCAGTTAGAGGACGGCTGGCATACTGTAGTAGGAAAAGCAGCTAATTACCTGGATCAGATAAGTAAGGGTGATGAAGTTAAGGTAACTAAGGACGATGAAGGAAACCTTACATACATCAAAGCTGTGAATAAAGGAGGCAGCGGCGGGGAAAAACAAGAGGCATCCCCAACAATACCACAGAGTTCAAACCAAGTAAATAAGGAAAAAATTAATGAGACATTTGATGAAATGAGTGACCTTATGGAAAAGTGTATGAAAAAGGTATCTGATTTGTTCGGGGTTCCGGAACAGGACTTGAACGATGAGCAAGTAAGAGTAGTGAACACTTTATTTATGCACGTTGCACAAAAGAGGTGATAAAATGGGAGCTGGAACAGCAGCGGCTATAATAGTCCTGCTACTGGTAATAGGTCTCATATGGGGTCTAATTGGTGCCAGTGAAGCCCAAGACGTAGGAGTCACTTGTGATATGGGTATAGGGGATTCACTTTGTTTCAAATGGCACAAAAATACAGCAGGACAAGTAGGTGAAGCAGTAGAGGATGCAGGAGAAAGTATTGGAAGTATTTTTGGTTGAAGCAGTATAGGGTTAATCGCCCTAATCTGCTATTAATTGAACTTTAGGAGGGATTAAAACATGAAAAAAACACCACCAGAAGATATAGTTAAGATGGTTGAGCATAAGAAAGAGGGAAAGACTAACAAAGAAATAGCTTCAGAATTTGGAGTACATGAGGGTACAGTTTCAAGATTGCATAGGAAAGGGAAAAAATATGGACTGGACAAAGTAATTGACGAGAAAAGACACTTCAAAGAAGAAGTAAGAATATGCAGAGAGATTATATCCTCAATGAAAAAAGTTAACAGGAACTGGAAGACATCATTTTGGATCCTACTAATATTATGGATTTTGATGCTGTTAATATCCGTAATAAAAGTGTTCTAGATGAATAAACAAGAAATAATAAATCAAACAAAAAAAGGATTGGATAGGGATAGTGCCTTTGGTAATCACACCAACTGCATACGTCCCCATCCAACCGAGTCTTTCTTCCACTACATGGCTAAATGTATAAAGTGCTGGGAACTTTACCAAGAAAAGCTTCCATTTTGGACCGAAGTATTCACTAAGGATAGAAAGTGTAAATTTGATATTCTTTCTCCTATGGAAAACAAAACAATAGAAGTTTCACACAGTGATGATGATATAAAATCATCTAAAGAAAATTATCCGAATGGGTTGGAAATAGAGGAAATTAACGCACAAGAATTTGTCAGGAAGAAAATTAGAGAATACGAGGTGTTGGGAAATGAGTAAACCGAAGGCAGAACCCGTAACTTGTTCTCCGAACAGTTACTCCCAATCACTGCCCTCGGGCTCAAAAATACAATACAGAGAGGTAAGACTATGATAAAATATAATGTACTTTCAAAGATGCAGATGAGAGAAATAGCAAAGATTGTGGGGAGATGTATGGTTTGCGGAAAAAGATTCAATAATACAAGCGACCTCAACATTAAGAAGAAAAATAAGAACAAGATTCTTACTTTAGAAAATGTTTATTTTTGCTGTAAAGATTGCGATAGAGGTGTGGAACAGTGAGTGAAAAAGAGGAACTCCCAGAACTACCTACAGTTAGTGTTTCAAAAACAAAGACTACTAATGAGGAACACACAAAGACAGAAATAACCATAAAAGCAAGAACAATTAAAGAGGCATGGAAATTTTACAAAAAGACAAATGGTGACAGAAATGAGTAAATTGAAAACTGATGAGACAAAAGGGATACCTTTTGATAAGTGTGGTTACTTTTATTGCCGTGAAGAAAAATTGGAGGGGGAAAAATGAGTTATAGTAGATGGACAGAAGATTGCAACGTGTATACTTATAGAACTACAGGAAAAGACGGAACTGATATGTTTGAGTGCTGTGGTTGTTGTATGGAAGGACATTCTGTTCAATTCAAGACTAAAAAGGAGATGTTGAAACACCTTGAAAATCATAGAGATAATGGAGATAAAGTTCCTGATTATGTCTTTGAAAATATCAAAAATGGATGTGATTAAATGAAAATTGAACTAACAGAAGAAGATGCGAAACAGATTATGAAGGATTGGGATAACTTACCTGAGAAATATGGAACCCTAAAGAATTATGAGCATGGCGGTACTACAAATTTTAAATGCAAATATATTCGTGATTTGATTAAAAAAATAGAGGATGTGAAAGAATGAGAGGGGTGGAAAATATGTCAAAAAATCTTAGAACTTTGAAAGATATAATTTGTTTTGAAAAATATGATTCTGATGAAGATGACCTGAATAAGTATTTAGAAAAGCATGAGCATGAGGAAGAATTTATTACCAAGATTAAAAACAGGCATAAAAAATTTAGTGACACTCTTGCCTGTTCTGCTTGTATTTTTGAATCAAGATTAGAAACGATTAGAGAAGTAAGAGAAGAAGTAATCAAGTGGTACAAAGATTATAAAAAGAAAGACCAAGTCCATACGGAAACAGTTAGAAATTTTATACGAGAGTTCTTTAATATCAAAGAGGAGGAATTGGAATGAATCTAAAATTTGAATGTGAATGTGGCTATGAAAAGAAGTTTGACACTGAAACTGCTCATAATGTAAGATATTGTGAACGGTGTGGAAAGGAAGTGAATGAGTCAGAAA
>JBMCFZ010000090.1:0-3517 GCA_048620055.1 archaeon
TATTAGGTCTTTTTAAAAGGAGGTCTTTATTTTTAATCCTATGATAAATTATACTTATGTATGATTTTACATAAGATTTATAAACAAGGTATGTTAAATCAACCATAGGAAGATGGCTGAAAAAACCACTATCGGAATATCTAAGGAAACCCATCAAAGACTAGATAAACGGCGAGCTAAAGGTCAAAGCTTTGATGGATTCATAAACGAACTTCTAGACAAAACATCAGAGGTGGAAGCATGATTACAACACTATACGCTTCAAGATATCGGGATACATATCGAGGAAAAGAACAACTCACCTTAGAAACCCGTTCAGACGGTAAAAAACTAATAGTAAGTGAACCAGGTGACAAAGATGACTAAAACAAAGACCAAGAAAAAAACAGGCTACCTAATCTACAACTACTACAAAGACGACATGAGATTCAGAAAAAGCAAACCAAGTAAAAGAAAAACCTCTCCACACGAGCTACCAATAAAAATATCCTTTGAAGTAAAAGTACCAAAAATGAACATCCCAGAAATCTCAAAAACCATAGAAATCCCAGAAGCCAAAGTAAGAGAAACAATAGCAGAACTTTCAATAGAACCCAACACACTAGAAACAGATCTACCAGAACCCGAACACTACCTAGCAAACATAGACGCAGAAACACTCAAAGAACAACTAAACGACAAAGGACTTGGCAACACACTAAAAGAAGAAAAAAAAGACCTCATAAAATGGCTGAGAGACCTATACAGCAAAGAACTACAAGTATACAACAGAGAAACCGTCTTATCAGAAATAGAAAACGCCCTAGTAAAAATCAAACAAAAAGAGGAAGATAACAGATGACTAAATTCGATATGGGAGATTTAGTAACGACATTAGACGGTATAAACGATTCATTAGATGAAATATCCTGGGGGGATAGCTGATGAAATCTCCTGAAGAAATCCGAGATCTCCTGGAAGAAAGATACGAACTAATCATAGAAAGAAAAGCCAGAGAAAACAACGTCAGAAAACAAAACAGAGAACTACAGAAACAGGAGGTATAAAACAATGTACATGAGAGGAGGAAAAATAGATACAACACAATACTCCGAGCCAGAAATCAAAAAACAAATAATCACATTAAACCTAGGAGAAAAAGACGTTGAATTTCTAGATGAAAACGGGAAAGACAGAAGCAAAGCCATCAGAAAAATAATCAAACACATAAGACAAGACAAAGAGCTCAAGAAAAGAGTGATGGAACAATGAAAATTCAAGAATTAACCAAAGTTCCAAATGAAACTAACCCTACCCTACCATCGTTTCATTTGGCGGACTGGTCAGGGAGGTATCTAAGAACCCACCCTTTGTATGTAGGTCTACATACAAAGACATATAGAATTAGTAAGATAGAAAGTGAATTGGTCTTTCAGCCTTTAATTCTTGAAAAAATAAAGGATTTTATGTGTGTAGATTTATCTACATACATTTCTGAATTAACACAGTATGTTAAGGGGTTACTACATACACAGGATTTACTTAACATATCGTATTTTGAGGTGTTTTTTCATGTCTGAAAGACAACAGTTATATCTTGGAGGAAGATCTGGAGAAGTCTGGAGAAACCTCAAGCCAGTAATTAAAAAAGAATATGAGAATACCAGTAAATTCTTTCAAAACCTGATTCTAGCATATGATGGAAAGGGAGCTATAGAAGCAAGGATTAAGATGAAGAAAGCAGAGTTACAGAAGTACAAGAACAAGATTAAAGAGTTAAAGGCAGAGATAAAAGGTCTTGAAGAAGAATTAGAGAACGGAGATTTTGAAGAGCTTACTATGTCTATGGATAGTGATCCTAGGGAGCATCCTCAATGGGATAAAGCTCAGAGGATTATTTCTGATAAAATTTCTAGAGGAGATATTAGATTACGTTATCCTAAGTCTTGGGAGGATAATAATAAATTGGTTTATTGGAGTAAGACGATAGGAATATCTAAAAAAAAATTGCTGGAGCTGGTAACAGAGGAGATGGGTGAGAAGCATCAGGAGGTTCTTAGGGAGGTGGAAGCATGAGTAGGAAGTTATGGTGTACGGATAAGCAGAGGGAGTTGGCTTCCCTTTCCCTTAAATTAACTGGTTTACAGGAAAAAGTATCAATTGATTCTATCCTGGATGCTGCTAGGAGGAAGGAGATTTACAAAGATATGGATGCTGCTGTCAGGTTTTTGAAGAGGTTGGATAGTTCGGATAGTTTTCCATTGCAGAGTGAAACTGATGAGTATGGGCATAGGGTTTTTTCCCGTAAAGATGTAGAGGTGTATAAATAATGGAGCGGGATATTATTAAATGAAATAATTATAAACCATTATTTTCAGTAGTCTCCTCTATGTCGTGAATTTCCTCTGTATTTCGGTGATTTTCTGCTCCTTATTTTTCTGTCTCTTTTGCTGTCATGCTTTGTCATTTCTCCTTTTCCTCGATGATAATAATTTCCTGAACGGCTTACTTTCCCATATTTTTTTCTTATGTTTTTAGCTGCTTTTATAGGGGTTATGGATCTTAACGGCCATTTTTTAGGTGTTTTGTTGTTTTTCCTGTTTTTTTGTTTTCTTTCGAATCTAAGAATTTCTGATCCTGACAGTATTTTTGATACCATGTTTTATTTTTATATTATTTTTGTTTATAAAACTTTTGATAAAACTTTTGAAAACTTTTAGTGCTTCGGAAGGTAGAGCCAGGATTTTTTTTTGATGATTTAGGTTTTTTTGAGCTTTGATTTAGATTTATATAATATATAGTTGTCTTGCAAGGGAAACCTTTATAAAGCAGTGTTGTTAATACTGTACCAGAAGGTGAACACACAAATGGAAAAAAAAGATTTTGAGTTCGAAATTGAGAAAAAAGGTGTAAAACTAAAATTCAAAAACCCTGAACTTGACAAATATAGAAGAATAACTTTCGATGGAAAAATCAACGAAGGCGACTGGTTCAATACAAAGAGATATGATGAAGAAAAAGGGATAATCTGGTTCTGGACAGAGAAAAAAATAAAAGGGTACAACGTTGACGCAGTAATAATAGAAGACAAAGAATTAAAACAGAAAATTGGTGAACTAAAAGAAGAAATGATTAATGAGAGAAAAGAGAAAATAGAAGATTTTAGACAGAGACTTGAGGACGGAGAGAAACTGATTAAAGTTATCGAGACAGGTCATAGATTCAAAAGCCTTTCTTGTTATCCTGCTGATGAGATTGAAGAATCAATAGGTACAGAAGACGCTATAAAACTGATAAACAATATAGCTAACACAGAGATATACGGTGAAAGCCCTGAAACAGATTCAGAAGGGATGTACAGTATTTTCGAAGTCGCAGGCGAAAGGAAAGAAAAAGCAGAGAAAGAAGAAGAAAGAAAACAGGAATTAATCGAGAAAGCAAAAGAAACAGGTGAGAAACAAGTATATAGAGAATATACGATGCCTTGTCAGGACGAAAGTGAAGATTGTAGCTTTGACAACGTCACAGAGTATATAGA
>JBMCFZ010000091.1:0-3503 GCA_048620055.1 archaeon
CCATTAGAGCTACTGATTTATCACTATCTATATTCAGATCCTCTTCTTCAGGATCCATTATCTTCTTCAAAGCAGCTAATGGAATAGCTCCTGCAGGTTCAGCAAATACTCCTTCTTTACCCATTTCAAATACAGCTTCAATTATATGATCATCGGTAACTTTAACGGCAAATCCATCCGTTTTCCTCATAGCTTCTACGGCAGTATGTCCATTGAAAGGAACTTTAACATGAATAGATTCTGCTATAGTGTCAACAGGTCCTTGAGGAGGTCTAGGTCTCTTATGCCCTTCGTTAAAAGCATCTGCAATTGGAGAACAAACTTTTGATTGAGCACCAATAATCATCGGAACTTCATCTATTAATCCAAGTTTTTTCTGTTCCTTAAATGACCAATAGATAGATGAAAGAAGACCACCTGTTCCCATGGGAACTATTAAAACATCAGGATTCTTCTTATCTGAATAAATTTCTTTCCTCTGATGGATCAATTCGTATCCAACTGTCTTCTCTCCTTCCAAATAATAAGGATTTAAACCAGTCATAGCTAAGTAATCTCCTTCCTCTGTCCTCATTTTAGCACGTTCCAAACATTTCTGAAAATCTCCTTTAACCATAACTAAGTTTCCATTGTAAGCTAGTACCTGAGAAATTTTCCCAATAGGTGTATCATAAGGTATGTATATATTGGATCTTAAACGAGCTCTTGATGAATAAGCAGCTACACTAGCAGCCATATTACCAGTGGAAGCTAAAGAAACTGAACTATAACCATATTCTAAAGCCTTAGTTATAGCTACTGAACTACCCCTGTCCTTGAAGGAACCTGTTGGATTTGTCCCTTCAAACTTAAGAAACACATCATCCAATTCATACTTTTGAGCCAGTTCGCTTGAATCATATAAAGGAGTGGAACCTTCTTGAAGAGTCACGATATCGGAATCAACTGCTAAAACTTCTCTGTATTTTTCCATTCCAGGTCCCTTGAAACTAGGTTCAGATATCTCCCTCTCAACTTTTAACAAAGAACCACATGAATCACACTTATATTTTATCTCTTCTTCAGAATAAGTCTTTCCACAATCCGTGCATTTGAACATACCGATACTCTCCTTTACTCTATAAAAATAATTTCAGGTATCAACTATAAAGAACCCTGTACTTAAATAAGTAATTGATTTCCTTTGGAATCAAATGAATTCTCGAGAGAAAAGAATAAAAACCCTGAAAGACTTGATAATTACCACGAAGACCTACTGTAAAAATATTTATAATAACAAACGGACGGTGACCTAAATGCATATAGATAAATTGATTGAAAAACTAGATGAAGAAGTAGAGAATACAAAATCACATCAGAGGAAAATTGAGTTAATAGGGAAAATAGAGGACTTAAAGGAAAAAAGAAAGAACATGGAGTCATGGGAAGTTAAAGATGTAAATCCCGATAAGTATCTCTAAAGAAAAATATTTAAAATTATAGTTAATTAAAGAAACTGAAGAATAGATTCAAAGAAATCTTATTCAGTGGTTTCGAAACTGAAATAAACTCCACATCCGCCTAGAGTAGAGTAGACTCTTTCAGCTATTTTTAAAGCATCTTCAACTCCACCGTTATTATCATTCCAGTGGTATACATAATCATTTTTACCTTCAAGAGGCTCGAAACCTTTTGACATTAATCTATCCGTAACTGATGTGGATTTCTCTCCTTCACTGTTGAAGATTATTTTTAAGTAAGTTTTCATAGATTCACCCTTTGATTTTATTCACTTGTCAACTTCTAAACTAAACGTTCTTTATAACTTATTCTCTAATAGTCTCGAGTTCAAAAAGAACTTTATCTCCATTTAACTTCTCTTGTACTCTGGCTCCGATCTTTAGAACTTCTTGTATTGAAGCATCTTTATCCCATTTGTACACATAGTCATATGCTCCTTTAATGGGTACGAAGCCAAATTTTTCTAGTTTACTGTTGACTTTAGTGGGTCTTTCTCCTTCTGAATGTAGCCATATACTGAGATAAGTTTTCATAATTACCAAGTATTATTGTTGGAGATATGATATTTAAGTGTTTTGTCAGTACACATTTATCATTGATCATTTATAGAAATAGTTGAAATGATTTATATTTCTACATCTCTAGATTCATCTTTTCTTTCAGTTCTTTATACCTGTTTCTTATTGTAACTTCCGTTATGCCTGCTGATTCAGCAACTTGTTTCTGTGTTCTCCTTTCCCCATTTCTAACCGCTGCGATATATAGTGAGGCAGCTGCTACTCCAGTGGGTCCTTTTCCAGAGATTAAACCCCTTTCAATTACTTTTTCAAGTATCCTTTTTGCTTCTTCCTGAACTTCTCCACTTAAATCTATTTTACTTGCAAATCTAGGGACGTAACAAGTTGGATCTGCTAAAGGAACATCTATATCCATTTCAGACTTTAAGAATCTATAAGTTTTTCCTATATCTTTTTCTTCAACACCACTTAATTCTGATAATTCTTTAAGTGTTCTCGGTATTCTTCTTTTTCTACAAGTTATGTATAGAGTTGCTACTAAGACCTCTTCTATTAATCTCCCCCTTGTAAGTCCTTTTTTAACGGCTTTCCTATATAATTTAGCAGTTTCTTCCCTAACTGATTTAGGCAGTTCCAGTGCGGAAGTTATTCTTTGAAGCTCTCTGAAGGCTGTTTTAAGATTTCTTTCGAGTGAACTTGAAATAGATGCTCTTTGATGCCATTTTCTCAGGCTATTCATATGTGTAACGTTCTTTCCCGATATGTAGTTTCCTTTTCCATCGACATCGAACCGATCTATCTGTGTTGTTAAACCTTTATCAGGTCTCATGAAGATTAATGGACCCCCAGATCTTGCTTTTTCATCTCTTTCTTCTGAATTAAATGCCCTCCATTCTGGGCCTGGGTCTATTGTTGATTGTCTTACTAAGCAACCACATTCTTTACAAACAACTTCAGCTCTTTTTCTATCATTTATGAATTTTGTAGAACCACAGTTTGGGCATTTCATCTCATTTTTAGCCATATATTCACCGGTTTTTGGTAAAAGAAGTATTATCTATTGATTAAGATATTGTCATATATAAAGGTTTCGAAAAGCTTAAAAACTGTTTTTATAGAGTATATATAATTACCGATATAGGGCATATATACTTCTTGAAAAACAAAGTATTAACTGATATCAAAAGGAAGTAAAGTACGTTTATTTCGACGATCGTCTTAGAGTAGTTTTATAAAGAGAAGTGTGTTTATCTACGGTGAGGTGATGTTGAATGGCAATTATATCAGGACTTGGAGCGGGACTCGTGACAGGTATATCTCTATTACTAGCACTTGTCTTCGTTGAATACGCTAAACTAAGAGAAAAATCGGAGAAAGCGTTTGTATGGATAGGAGCAGGAGCAATTTCCTTCATACTAGGAGGAGTATTTAAGGCCTTGGAAGATACAGTTTGGACAGAAGCAGGGATTGAAGGAACAATAGGCC
>JBMCFZ010000092.1:0-3269 GCA_048620055.1 archaeon
ATAATAATCTGAATCCTGTTGATACACTGATAACTTCTTCGAAAGTTCTCGCGGTAAAACCTCTTAACAGAAATTGTTTAATAGTCATATGTAATTTATTGCTACACAAATATTAAATAGTTATCCGAGTAAAAGGTATCAATAGCTGAAGAATTAATTTAATTCATAAACAAAAACCAATAAATGGACAATATGAATCGAAAAAACTATTCAATCCATAATCACTCAGAAATAATTCTGAGAAGGTGGTCAAATGAAAGAAGAAATGAAGAAAAAAATAGAAGAAGTTACGCAAGAAATGGAAGAAGTATCCAAAGATCGGGACGTACCGAGAAACATAAGGGAAAAACTGAAAGAAGCCAAGAAAATGGTAAACGAGAAAGAATCTCAAAATTTAAACATGTCGAGAGCAATTTACTTCATGAGCGAAGCTTCAGAAGATATAAACATACCTTTCCATACACGGACAGATTTAATGAATATAACTTCGAAGTTAGAAAAAATAAACGAGGAAATAAAGTAAGAGAAAATAGGAATACAGTAACCCGTGGTAGCATAGGGGTAATGCGGTCGCCTGTAGTACGTTAACCAAAGGCTTCCTTTGGCGCGGCCGTCGGAAAGTGACAGACCGCAGGTTCGAATCCTGCCCACGGGATTTCTTTAAAATTGAATCAAGAGGATTAAAATGAATTTGGAAGAAAAATTAGATCTAATAAGAAGAGGAACCGAAGAAGTAGTTACTGAAGGAGAATTAAAAGAAATTTTAAGTGAAAAGGAAAACCCAACAGTTTACTGTGGATACGAAATAAGTGGACCAGTACACTTAGGGACAATGACAACGTTAGTTAAACTAAGAGATTATCAAAAAGCAGGTTTGAACATAAAAATGCTTTTAGCAGATATACATACTCATCTAAACCTTAAAGGAGAAAAAGAATGGATAAATAAGATGGCTAAATACTGGGAAGAAACATTCAAAGCATTTGGATTAACCGAAGTAGAATACATCTTAGGATCAAGTTACCAGACAAAGGATGAATACCTAAGAGAACTGTTGGAATTATCCACAAAAATAACTATAAATAGGGGAGAAAGAAGTATGCGACAAGTATCGAGAGGAGGAAAAACCAAGAAGATATCACAATTAATATACCCCTTAATGCAAGCTCTAGACATACCTTACTTAGAAGCTGATTTAGCACACGGAGGAATAGATCAGAGAAAGGTACATATGCTTGCAAGGGAACATTTACCGGACATAGGATACAAATCACCTACTTCGATACATAACCCAATGTTAATCTCTCTTCAGGGGTCTGAGACGAAGATGAGTTCAAGTAAACCGAAAACAACTTTCCCTCTTCACGCAGATTCAGAAACAATTAAAAACAGAATAAATAAAGCATACTGCCCACAGGGAGAGGTAGAAGGAAATCCTATAATAGAGATAATTAAAATAGCTGTTATGCCGATGCAAGGAGAACTAAAGATAGAGAGACCTGAAAAATACGGTGGAGATGTAACTTATAAATCGATAAAGGACCTGAAGAAAGATTTCGAGTCAGAAGAACTTCACCCTGCAGATTTGAAGAAAGCGACGGGAAAAGCAGTGGTCGAAATGCTTGAACCTATAAGAGAACACTTTGAAGAAAATCCCGAGTATTTAGAACCTTTGGAAAAACTTTGATCTCTTCAAAATTAATCGTTATTCTTCTCATTAAACACGTGTCCTTGAAACTTCAAAATCCTAGTTTCTTTCTCTTTCCAGCAACCTTGACGTAAACCGGCTTTTGTACAAGTATAATCGAGGAACTCTAATTCATTCCAATCGTTATCCACAGCTACTTGTGGTAGAAGTAAGCCTGTTCCGTATTTTCCTTTGATTATCAATCCGTCTTCCCCCAACTCTATTTTTTTCATTGCTTCTTCCTCTGAGCCAATTTCTATTTCTTCAGGTTCCGTTAAAACAGTTACCTCTATCAATATGTTCTTCAATTCATCTTCAGATACCGGTTGAAATCTAGGATCCCTTGTAGCGGAAATTGAAGAATCAATGATAGCTTTTAAAAGGTTTTGATCAGGGTAAGGTCTTCCTATGCACCCTCTTAATTCCCCTTGATTATTCTTTAGAGTTACAAAAACTCCTCTATTAATATTACTGTATTTTTGATTTTCATCTTCAAGTTCCTCTTCAGTTAAAACCTTTTCTCCTTTTAAAAAATCTCTGATGCTTTTTCTAGCTATCTTGATGAGTTTCCTTCCATCTTCACCTACAAAGTCTTTCACCCTCTATCTCCTCTTCCTCTTTTTTATCTCTTTTTCCATTCTTCCCGATTTCTCTAATTCAAATCCCCTTTTCTTTTTCCAGAAATCCCTAACCTTTTTAGAATCCCGTGAAATTCCATAAACTTTCTTTATACCCATTTTTTCAGCTATTTCTTCAGCTTTTTTACTCATTTCCGTTCCTACACCTTTTCCTCTTTTCTCTTTATTTATATAAGCGTTATCTATCCTCATTATTTTCTTAGATTTCTCTGGAACTACTTCCATATATCCTATCGGGTTTCCCTTTTTATCCTTAGCTATTATCCTCATCTCTTTTTCACTAGCTTTTCCACTGGCTAACCCTAAACTTTCTTCGAGTTTTTCTTTTTTCTTATCAGATATTTTATCAGGATCTATGACTTCAAAAGATATT
The DNA here is from genome assembly GCA_048620055.1 of archaeon. GTDB lineage: Archaea > B1Sed10-29 > B1Sed10-29 > B1Sed10-29 > B1Sed10-29 > B1Sed10-29. Next base: position 2,699 of record JBMCFZ010000092.1, read on the forward strand.
TCAGACATTTTAAACCCCTTATTTTTCAATGTTCTTTTCAAGTGTCTCTTAATTTTCTTTTACGTTGAACTGATTTATATCTCTTAGCAGTTAATGAAAAAGAAAAATGACCCATAGATCATTATTTTATTCCACCAAAACAAAAAGTAGAGTACGGGTCAAAACCTACTTAAAAAACAAAAAAACCTGTTACAATGTTTTTTCACTTATAAGGTAAGATAAGGCCTTATAGTAAAACTAAGAGCAATAAAAGGACGACAACATGGAAAAAGTACGAAAAGCGGTTAAAGAACTCAGAGAAAAAGGTTATTTAGTTTCACCTAGAGCTATTGATAAATTAAAAGATGAAGAAGATCCTTTAAAAATAGTTAAAGAAATGAAAGAGAAAACAACCTCTTCAAAAGCAATAATAGAACCAAGTGACTTGGAGAAACAAAAAAAAGATGAAGATAAGAATGATGAAAAAACAGAAAACAAAAATGAGCAAGAAGTAGAAGTGAAAGGATCATTGAATGAAATTATAGCTAAACAATATGAATCAAAAGTGAAAATACTTAACAAAGACATATCT
>JBMCFZ010000093.1:0-3265 GCA_048620055.1 archaeon
GGGATTGTAATGACACTCAGCTTACCACATGAAGAAAAAAGCAGCTTCATGGATAAAGCATTCAAAAAATCAGCTAAACTAGCCGAAGAACTAGATGTAGACGGAGTTAGTATAGCAGGTAACCATTCAGAAGATCTAGAAAAAACAAATAAATACATAAAAGAAAAAATAGTTATTTGCGACGGATTCGAACAAGGAAAAGTATCACCAGGAGACTGCACTAAACAAGAAGGAAACTTTGAGACAATAGGAAGCGTAATATATGAATCAAAAGATCCAAGAGAAACAGCTATAAGGATAAGGGAAGAACAAAGAGGCGACTGGGACTACAACTTATAGGAACTACTTATACAATTTGTTTGAGGATGATAAATTGAAGAAAACTTTAATCGCAATTTTCTCCATAGTGTTTGTTTTATCAATGCTATTCTTTGGAGGAGGAATTCAAGAAAATTTCTATGAGGAAAATACCGATTATGAAAAAGAAACAGAATACGGGATAGTGGAAAGGGTAATAGACGGGGACACGGCGGAGATAATGATTAATGGTGAAGTAGAAACAGTTAGGTTCTTAGGGGTAGATGCTCCTGAGTTACGTCTTCAAAATGATCCAGAAGAATATAGAGGAATAACTGACGAGGATTGCTTATACCTCTGGGCTGAAAAAGCAACTAATTACACTAAAAAAGAGATTGGAGAAAAAGAAGTGAAGTTAGTCTATGATTCAAAAGCAGGAAGAAAAGGAGTTTACGGGAGAACATTAGCTTACATAGAATTAGGAGAAAGAGATTTCACTAAAGAACTTATTGAAGAAGGATACGCTAGGATATATGATAACTCTAACTTCATAAGAAAATTAGATTACTTGGAAGCTGAAGCAACAGCTTACAATGAACAGAGGGGTCTTTGGAGATGTTCTTAAAAATTATTCAATGACTTTCAATCTTAATAAGAAATCTTTTATTTCTTTCTTATCTCCTTCAGTTATTTTTTCACAGCCATAGTTCCAGTGAACAGTTATTAAAGAATTTTCCCCAACATTTTTAATCAAATGAGTTTTTACTGTCCTTTTTTCACCATTAATAAGACTTACAGAGATTTCTTCATCTCCCTCAATTTTTTCCTGTACTTTTCCAGGCAGAACTAAACATTTATCTATTTTCTTCTCAGGGTTATTCTCCTTCAAAACTTCAGCGTGCTTAAACCAAAAATATCTTCTAACTGTCTCTTCATCAATCCATTTTTTTCCTTTTTCATTTGAAGATATCTTAAGCACATTCAAGGCCATTGGGAAAGACTCAGATAAATCCATATCTATATCTAGGCCTTTATTTATGCATTTAATAATTTTTCCTCTATCCTTCTCATCGGAACAAGGTAAAGCGTATCTTAAAAAAGTTTTCTTTGCCTTTCTATCTTTAAAACCTATTTCTTCATCCATTTTAATCTTTAATTTACTGTAAAGTACAATTAATTGATTCCTTAGCTTCCTTTTCACTTATTTTTTGTATCACTTGACCTGAATTAACTATTACGTATTCTCCTATCTCTGGTTTTAGGTAAGTTGTTTTAACTTCTCTTTTTTCATTACCGTAATCTAAAATAACTGTATTCTCTTTAATTTCAATTACTTTCCCAGGTCTAGCTAAGCACATATAATCAAGTAATATTAGTGACTGATCACTTAAAAAATAGTATGAAGTTAATTCTTGGAATAGGAAATGAATTGAAACAGGATGATTCATTAGGTGTAAGGGTAGCTAGAGAACTAAAAGAAGAATTAGGAGATAGAAAGGACTTAAAAATAATCGAATGCGGATTAGCACCTATCTCTCTACTTGGAAAGATGCCTGTTGAACCCGAAGAGCTCTACATAGTTGACGCTGTTAAGATACCTGGATTAAATCCAGGAGAAACGATATTTAAACAAGTAAACAAGTTAAAAGAAAGTGAGAAGCCTATTTCTACTCATAGATTACCTATATCTATGATTAAAACTAAACTTAATCCAAGTAAAACTTATTTAGCGGGGGTTGTTCCAATTAAAATTAGTTACGGTGAGGAAATGTCTCCTGAAATCTTAAAAGCTAAAGAAGAGATCAAGGAAAAAATTATTCAGAAATTGAAGAACTAGTAGATTAATCTTATCTAATCTTCTTTTGGGTCTCCTTCTCTAATTAAATCTTCTTTGTTCTTACTAGCCATTTTATAGTTTTTTGAAAAAGATATTGCGTCTACAGGACATACCATTTCACATCTACCGCAGAATATACATTTGCTTAGATCAACTCGCCATTCTCTTTTTTCTTTATTCACTTTTATAGCGAAAGCAGGGCATTTAGCTGCACATAATCCGCAGTAAGTGCATCTTTCTTTATCAAGCTTATGTTCTCCTCTGTATTCCTGTTGTATCTTACTTGCTTTCTTCTTCATTTTATCCCTCTTTCTTCATCAAGTTCTTCTACTAATCTTCTTAATCCTTCTATAATAGCCTGTGGCTTCACGGGACACTCTGGGAGATATAAATCCACTTTTTTTAATTTATCTATCGGTCCTCTTGTATTATAGGATCCTTTAAAAATTCCTTCGGATATTCCGCAACCTCCACCTACTACCATTATTTTTTTTGGTTCTCTAGCTTGTTCTATATCGTTTAAAACTTCTTCCTTATTCCTCGTGTTAACAGGGCCAGTTATAATTAATATATCAGCTTGCCCTGGAGAATCAACCATCTCTATTTTTATCTCCTCAGGATTGTACTTTGAATATAAAGCTGCAACTATTTCTATGTAACAGCCGTTACATCCTCCAGCATCTATGTAACTGACTTTATAATTATCCTTTCCCTCACTCATTTTCATCTTCCCTTTTATTTTTCCAATATATCATGGAAATCTTTTAGTTTCTCTTCCTGTGTATCCATATCAACTATTAAGGCTCTGTCCGCACAGCTGAAACAAGGATCTATCGATATAGTTGCTAGCGGTGCATTTTTTATCCTTTCCCCTATAGTCATCTCAGGCAGTGCCATGAAATTAGCGTAAGTTGGTGGCCTTATACTCAACCTCTTCGGCTTATTTTCTCCCGCATGTAAATAATGAAAGTTCTCTCCTCTTGGAGCTTCGACTTGGGCTGTTGTTCTCTTTTCTTCTAATGTTACTTCATCTTCGCCCCTTGGGTTTTGATTAGGCATTTCTAAGAACTGGTTTATCAATCTATTTGCTTCCATTACTTCCTTAATCCTTACCTCTGTTCTAGCCAATGC
>JBMCFZ010000094.1:0-3249 GCA_048620055.1 archaeon
GCTTTAACTAAGTCCCCCTGCTTTATTATTTTTTCAAGGTGCCATAAATCCTCTACGGACTCTGGTTTTAATTTGATGGATTCTTCGTCTCTATGTATAATGAACATTTTATCACACGGTAAGTTATTTAACGAAAGAATAGTTTAAAATAAGTGTAGTTGAATAAAGGATATGAAATTGAAATAATTTAACGGAGGTTTCATTCAATGAAAATAGATAAATTTGGAGTTGGAAGTCTTATAATAGGAGCCCTTATAGTAATTGGAATGCTTGATTTCTTCTTTATGGAAGAAGGATGGGGTACAGCCGGTTTATTAAACGCTGTAGTCGTAACTATCCAGGGAGGAATAATTTTACTGGGTATATTCCTATTTGTAATTGGTGTGCTCTTACTATGGCTTTAAATCAAAATTAATCTTTTTTATTCATTACTATATTAGTTTAAAGTATCTTCAGATAATTTAAAAGTGATTAAGATGTCTAGAATAGCTGTAGTGGATAAGGAGAAATGTAATACTGATAAATGTAGTTACGAGTGTATTAAAGCTTGTCCTGTGAATAGACAGGATGATGATTGTATTGTTTTGAATGATAAAAAGACCAGTATAAACATAAGTGAAGATCTTTGTACGGGTTGCGGTTTATGTATCAAGAGATGCCCCTTTGGTGCTATTTCAATTATAAATGAACCTGAGGAAATTGGAGAACCTATTCATAGATATGGGATGAATGATTTTAGAGTTTATGGACTACCTGTGCCTAGAGAAGGAGTGGTTGGATTAATTGGTCCAAATGCTATAGGTAAATCTACTTTAGTGAAGATTCTTTCAGGTAACTTGAAACCTAATTTCGGTAGGTACAATGAAGATGTGGATTGGGAATTTATTTTGAATCAATTTAAAGGTAATGAAATTCACGATTACTTCAAGAAAATAAAGTCAGGTGAATTGAAAACTGCTTACAAACCTCAAGTAGTTACTTCGATACCTAAAACTCAAGAAGGAAAGGTTTCTGATTTGCTGGAATCTGTAAATGAGAGAGGAAATAAAATAAATGAACTAAAGGAAAAACTTAATTTAGATAAATGTTGGAATAGAGATATAGGAGATATTTCCGGCGGTGAATTACAACGTATAGCTATAACAGCTACTTTATTGAAGGAAGCTGATCTTTACTTCATAGATGAGCCTTCAAGTTACTTGGATATAAAACAGAGACTTCGAACAGCAGAGGTAATAAGTGAATTAGGTGAAGATAAAAAAGTCATGATCGTTGAACATGATTTAGCTATTTTAGATTACTTAACTGACTATGTTTATGTATTGTACGGTAAGCCATCCGTTTTTGGAGCCGTTTCAAGCTTAAAGTCAAGTAGAAAAGGAATAAATCAATTCTTAGAAGGTTTCTTGGAAGAGGAGAACACAAGGATAAGACCTCAAGAAATAGTTTTTGAAACTAATCCACCTTCCACTCACTACAAAGGAGAAGAATCGGTTTCTTACCCTAGTTTTGAGAAGAAGTACCATGAATTTGAATTGGAGTCCAATGAAGGAGAGATAAAGAGAGGAGAAGTCATAGGGATCATAGGGGAAAATGCTATTGGTAAAACCACTTTCGTGAAGGTCTTAGCTGGTAAGGAAGATCCTGAGAAAGGGGAAATTGGTTTGAATGCGGATATTTCTTATAAGCCTCAGTATGTTGATTTTGGTTCAAGTAAAATGACTGTGGAACAGTTCATTGCTACTAGAAAGAATTTCGATAAAAAACTATTCAATTCAAGGTTAAAGCCTTTAGTTGAAGATCTTTACCCTAAGAAACTTGGTGAGTTATCCGGAGGAGAGCAACAAAGAGTAGCTGTCACTGTGGCTCTTGGAAATAAATCTGATTTATGTTTACTAGATGAACCTTCTGCTTTTTTAGATATAGAACAAAGATTGAAAGTTTCCAAAGTAATAAAAAGAGCTGCTGATGATAAAGGGATCTCTGTTTTAGTGGTTGATCACGATCTTTTATTTCAAGACATGGTTTCAAATAGATTGATGATGTTCACAGGTGAACCGGGTAAAAGAGGAAAGGCTAATTCCCCCGTTGACATGAGAGAAGGTATGAGTAACTTCCTTGAAATGATGGATATAACTATGAGAAGAGAGCCGAGAACAGGTAGACCTAGAATAAATAAGAAAGGATCTCAGAAGGATAAAGAACAGAAAAAAAAGAGAGAGTATTATTACACGACAAATTGATTTCTTTAAGAGTTATTTCTCAGCCACTATTTTGTAACTCTGTATTTCTCCACCTTTGAATTTGAGGAGTTTTATCTTCAGTTCTTTGAATTCTTTAAATAGTTCTTTTAATTCTTCCTCGGTATAGAAACTGTGAATTTCTCTTATTCCTCTTCCGTATCCGTATTCCTTTGTTCTGTATGTTTCTCCTTCCTCCACTGCTTGTCCTGTTTCGTATCTTGAATCTGTTTTGGATGGTATGTTACCGTAGAATATTCCTCCTTCCTTCAGTACTCTATGAATTTCATTTATTGTTTTTTCTATATCTGGTTTTATAGCATGGCCTATAACTGTTATTGCTATTACCACATCAAATTCCTCGTTTTGGAAAGATAAGTCCTTCATGTCCTCTTGTAGTAACTCAGCTTCGAGTTTTTTTTCTCTGAGCTTTCTCTTCGTCATTTCTATTGCTTCTTCTGATATATCTATTCCTTTTACGTTGAATCCTTGTTCAGCTAAATAAATTAAGTGTCTTCCAAATCCACAGCCCAAGTCCAGTATATCGGTTTTTCCTTGTTCTTTTAATCCTTCTGCAAATTTCTTAACATAATTCCTTGGTTTTTTTATCCCCCTTGGTATCTTATCGAGATTGCTGTAGTATTTTTCCCATTCTTTAGTCATTTTAACATCTCCTGTGCCTTATTCTTCCTGTATTCCTCTGTATAATTTATTTATATAATTCATTAATAAATTTGCTTTTGGTATATTGAGTGTCCCTTCTTTTGCTTCTTTCTCACTAAATTTTAATGCTTTTCCTGATAGTGCTGGATGAGATATCATTATCGGAACCGGGTCACTTGTATGTGTTCCAACGCTACAAGGTGTTGAATGGTCTGAAGTGACTATTAGGATTGTTTTCTTCGTGTTTATTTGTTCTAATAGTTTTTTATAATACCTTTCATCGATTTCCTCAATTTTTTCTTTTTTTCTCTTGAAATCTCCATCGTGGCCTGGTAAATCAGGTCCT
>JBMCFZ010000095.1:0-3236 GCA_048620055.1 archaeon
GATAATGATTTAGAATGGGTTCATTTGTAGGTAAAACCGGGGAAAAACTAAGTTTATTGGAAGACGATGAAACTAAAGCATACATTGGTAGAAAGAAATCCATACATGAAGATTACGGTGGAGAAGGAGCTTTATTACTCGGTAAATCAATTGATAAAGAGAACTACGGACAATACATTTATTTAGACGCTGTATCTCCTCACGTAGTAGGAATTACCGGGGCTAGAGGTTCAGGGAAATCTTACAGTTTAGGATGTATAGCTGAAGAGCTAACAATAAGGAACCCTAACGTTGCTTCAATCATAATTGACCCTATAGGAATCTACTGGAGTATGAAGGACCCTAATAAAGAAAATAAAGAAATTGAATTGCTCGGAGAATGGGGGTTAAGTCCAAGAGGAATCAAGGAAGCCGAGGTGTTCATTCCAAGAGGAATGAGGAGCGAAGTTCCAGAAGATACTTACGATAAATTATTTTCAATAAGGCCAGAGGAATTAACTACAGATGACTGGTGCTTAACTTTCAATCTTAAAAGATTCTCACCAACCGGTTTACTATTAGAAAAAACTATAGAGAAAACTAAGAAGAATAAGGGAAAAATATATGGAATAGAAGACCTGATAGAAACAATTAAAACAGATGAAGAATTAGTGAGTAAAGAAGAAGGCTATACGAAAGGAACAAGAAGAGCATTAATATCAAGATTTGAGGCGGCAAAGAACTGGGGAGTTTTATCGAAAAAAGGAACCAGTTTAGCACAAATATCACAAGAAGGAAAAGTTTCAGTTGTAGATACTTCTTTCCTCGAGGAAAATGTAGCCGCGATGGTCATAGGTATACTGGCGAGAAAGATACTCAGCGCGAGGAAGATCGTTACACGGAAAGCAGCTATGGATAAATACAATCTAGATTCAATCGATCAATTAATGGAGGTGGAGATTCCGCCTACTTGGTTATTTATAGATGAAGCTCACACCCTGATGCCTTCAGGTTCATCGAAAACAGCGGCATCTGAACCACTGATAGAATACGTGAAACAAGGGAGAAGACCAGGATGCAGTTTAGTTTTTGCAACTCAACAACCAAGTGCGATAGATACAAAGGTATTATCACAACTCGATATAATGATGAGTCATAAATTAATATTCGATGAAGATATCAACAAAGTTAGAAAAAGAATGCCTACAAAGACACCTGACGAGTACAATGATACAAATTTCTTTAAAAATCTGCCTGTAGGAGTAGCTTTAGTTGGAGATAGAGCGGAAAAAACAAGTAGAGCCTTCCCGATTAAAGTGAGACCAAGATTCAGTCAACATGAAGGAAGAGAAACACAGAGTGTTGAACTAGATGAAGGAACCGATCCGGAGAAACTTAAAAACATGGTGGTCGAATTAACCTACAAAAAGATACGTCAAATGGGGGAGATACCTCTATCGCAAGTTGAGGAAACCACGGATCTAATACAAAGAAGGTACGATGTAGAAATAGATTCAGATGAAGTCATAGAAAGCATAATTACTGATAAAAACTGTAACCTGTTAAACGGAAAAGTATACATACCTAAATTTGAAGAAAAACAAGATCTAGAAGTAAAGGGAAAAGAAGTAAAAGCATTCAAACCAAGGATAAACAAAGAACAAGCTAAAAAACTCGCTAATAAAGAAAGAAAAAAGAAGAAACTTGGATTATTCGGAGAAGAAGAAGAAATAAAGAACTTAGAAATGGATCATGAGGTGGCTTACAAAGTAAATTACGAGAAGAAACTGGAAAACGGGTTCAAGCCTCTTTCACTGATAATAAATAACGATTATCAAGTATACTACATAGATGGAGACTTAAAAAAGACCAATTCCCTTGAAAAAATCTTGAATTTAAATCAAAATAAAGTAAAAACATTGAAAACTCTTAGAAACTCCCATAACTTAAAAGAATTAACTGAAGAAACAGGTACAACTAGACAAACAATGAAAAAATACTTAAAAGAATTTAAAAACAAGAAACTCATTCGAGACACGGGAGATGGAAGGTATCAAAGGATAATAGAGATGCCTGAAGAGCTAGATGATCCTAGGTTAACAAACATAGAAACCAGGTTTACCTTTGAAACCGTTAAAAAAGACATTGAATCGGATATAGATGAAGATAAATTAGCATCATTACCATCTTTATACATGAATTGTAACTTGAAGAACGTTGAACCGGTGTTAATCCCTGTATGGAAAGTTACGTATCAGAAAGACGGTGAGGAAAGAACAGTTAATATACAAGCTATTTGAAAAAATACTAAATACCTAGGTGGGGAAATGGAGATTAATTTAGAGCCTTTCACATTAATCGGTATATTGTTAATGATTCTGGGAGCTTTATTCGTGTTAGCTCCATTTATAACTCGATATATTGGTTTGGAGAACATTCCTTCCTGGGTTCTATATGTTTATAAGGGAAAGAATTTCTACTTCGTTACCTCTCCACTTTTGATAGTGATTTCACTGATAATTATTATCTGGCAATTAATAATTTAACGTTTATTTACTTTTTATTACTTGAATGTAGACCTTTCTTTTACTTCTCGGTCCATCAGTTTCTATGAAGGAGATATTTTGCCATGTTCCAAGTTTCAATTCGTTGTTCTTTATTGGTACGGTTTCACTGCATCCTATGAACGTTGACATTAAGTGGGAGTGTGCGTTGTTGTCGATGCGATCGTGTTTGTAATCATCATCCTTTGGAAATAAATCCTTCAATTTATTTATTATGTCTTTCCTTACGTTTGGATCAGCTGATTCATTTATTATTACTGCTCCCGTTGCGTGTGGAGCGTATACGTGTAGTAATCCTTCTTTGATCTCTTCTTTAGATTCATTTAGTTTTTCTCTTATCTTATCAGTTAATTGAATAACTTGCATTTCTTTTTGAGTTGAAAAAGTTACCTCTTTCATTTTATTTTTCCTTCTCCTTTCTTTTTATTCTTTTCAAGCTTTCTTCTATCTCCTTTTCACTTAATAGTTTCTCCTCTATTTTCTCATCTAATTCTTTTCTTCTTTCTTCTCTTTCCTTAATGATTTCTTCCTTCATTTCCCTTAGTTTTTCCTCTTCTTCCTTCTTTTTTTCAAGGAAATCAACCATTTCTTTTTCTTTTTTATCCAATTCCTTCTTCTTTTTCTTCTTTTTCTCTTCCATTTCCCCTATCATCTTGTTCAATTGGTTTTCAATCTCTTGAAGTTCCTTTATCC
>JBMCFZ010000096.1:0-3140 GCA_048620055.1 archaeon
ATTCACCGCTAAGAGAGTTATCACAATCTACATAGAAAGGGGTGAGCCCTTTATCCATTGCTGAAGAAGCCAACCATAAAGAGAGGGTAGTTTTTCCAACGGAGGGTTGGCCATAAATTTCAGTAATTCTTCCTTGAGGGATTCCACCAATTCCAGTCATCTCATCTAATGCTTTGTTGTTGAAGGGAATTACTTCTGTTCCTGGTTCTTCCACTTTTTCCAGTCCTAGATTTTCTCTTATTTTATTCAGTTTCTGATTCATTTTCTTTGGAGAGTTCTTTTAATAATTGTCCCGCTACAAACGGTTTAATTAATACTCTCCCATTTTTACCCTTACCTTTTTCAATAGCAATCTCTCTAATTATTCTTTTTAGAAAAGCAACCTTATTGTCACTAATTTCAATAAAGTCATTCTCCATATCAGAAAACTTTATTCCTAAATCTTGAGTCCAAAATAGTTCTTTCTCATCTTTTGGTGTAAACTCTAATCCCAAAACGGTAAGTAAAGCATCACGAATGGTAACATTTCTAACTCCTTGATTAGTTTCTTTTTGAATCTCTTGACCAGAGACTGATTTAATTCTTTTATTTAATTTAATTTTCATAATCTTCTTGTTTAATATTTTTTATTAAATTAGTTACTCTTTTTTCTATTTCTTCATTAGTAACTTCCGTTTCTTTACGAACATTTTCAACATCTTTTTTTATTTCTTCATCGTAATACTTATCAATAATAACTTGACCACTTCGTGCCATTAGTTCAATCTGGTCGATAAAAAAAGCCAGTGGGCCATAAGCATTAGCTTTATATAATTCTCCATAAAGCCTGTCTATAGCTTTAATTAAAAGTTGAACAAGCTCTATATTTTCACCTTCGCCCTCTATTTCTATACCTTCTTCATCAATAATTAATTTCATAATTTTTTATTTTCTAAATTTTATAATACCTCGGTCGTCGTAACCTCTTTTTTCATTATAAGGAACCTCAACCTCGACTTTGTCCCCAGGAAGAAGTTTTATATTGTTTATTCTCATCTTACCACAAATCGAAGCCTTGATTTCCTTGTCAATATCGTCAAGTTCAACAGTGCAGTGGCCTGGGTGAACTTGGAGAACGGTTCCATCTAGCTTTTTTTTACTCATAAGATTAATTTGTTGGGTGATTAAATGAAGGCTCGTCTTCTTCATCTTCCGCATTTACTACGGGAATATCATCAGGATCAATATCATCAGGGTCTTCTGGTGTTTTTTCTTCCTCTGCCTCTAAATCGTCTTCCTGGTCTTCATCAATATTGACAGGTCGAACATCAATATAACCACCGTAATCATTTTCTTTCTTCTTATACTCCATAATTAAAGTGTCTCCTTTTTTAAAGTCCTTCATGCTTTCGTGAAGATAATGCAGATAACCATCATCAGTATGAATCTTTTTTCTATATCTACGGTGCTCGCCCTTATTTTCTCCATCAAGAAGCTCAAAAATATACTCTACTTCTTTCCTCTCTTTATTGGTTCTGTATTCTTGACCTTCAACAATCTTTTCTTTTAATAGCTTTAACTTTTTGGGACCAGTTCCCTTTACGGGACCATTGTCTCCTTGTCTTTCAGCAAGCTTAAGGAAAGGGGCTTTGACTTTATGCTTTCCTTTGGCTTGATTATATAATTTTTTTGTTATCTCTCCCATAATTTTTTTTAGATTAAATTTTTAATTATTCAATAGCTTCTACTCCTCTTCCTCTTCTTCTCTCATCTCTTCCTTTTTCTTGGTAATGAAGTTCGGTTCAACAGCTCTTCCTCCCGCTACCATTTTTCTAGCGTGTTTTTCTGCCTCTTCAATAGCATTGTAAATTGAAGTTCCGTAAAACTTATAGCTGTCTCCATATTTATTTTGGAAAACAACTTTAATTCTTTCTCCGTCTTTAGCAGTTTCAAAAAAGTAATAAGGTACTTCCATTGACTCTTTGACGTATTTTATTTTTCTGTCTAAACGATGTAACTTAATTTCCATGATTGTTTAATTCTTGGTTAATAATTTCTAGTGGATAAAACCTTTTGTTGTTTTTTATAAACTCTTTATCCTTTTTTGTCAAATCATAATTTTGTTTCTTTAAATAATTATAAGTTTTAACAAGAAACTCTCTTTTAATTTCAGTTCGACCCAATATATGTTCTTTATCAATATGGCACTGAAAATTGTTAAGTGGGGCAGCATTCAAAGGGCTACTTGACACTCTGCCCAATATATGGTGTAAACAGTCAGAATGTTTCTTTCCACAGAGCCAACATTCATCATTCCAAACAAACAGCTCTCTATCTTCCTGTGAAAAAGAATTAGCCATCGTATTCTATGTAGTGCTTTAGATAAAACATTGCTTGCGCGTAACCCTCCTCATCTAGTTCTTTGGTAGACTCTTCGAGATATCCCTTTCTTTTTAGATAAGTTTTTAAGGTATCCTTTACTTCTTTGCTGTCCTTGTCATACTTATCAGCAATCTCGTTAATTATTGCGTGCATTTTTCGTGACAGAACTTTTCTCCTTTCTTCAGGAGACTCGTTAACTAAAGCTTTAAGCTCGGCATCATCATCTCCTTGATGAACTATAAGGATTACATCTGCCCCTTTTTCCATATTCGAAGCTAGGTTCAAAAGAGCCTTTCTTTGACTTTCATCAACCATAAACGAAATCTTATAATTGGATGTAGCGTCAGGACCGTTTAATTTGTAAAAGTTTGCTCCTAATACTTGCATAATTTTATTCTTTTATTTTTTTTATTATTATCTCTTTTGTTATGTTTCCACCTTCTTCTTTGTTGAATTTAGTTTCTAGTATCCCAGTAATTTTGTCTCCAATTTCCCAGTTTTCAGTCCATTCTCCAAAGCCAGTAATAATTCTCCCCTGCTCATCCATTACTGTAGTAATGGTGTAGAGCTCACCAGCAACATCATTTGAGGGTCTTTTCTTTCTCCCTATATCTTTAATTGTGATTGTTTCTTTTTTCCTCATAATAAAATTTTACTTAAGACCAGCTCCAATTACCTATTCGTGATGACAGTTTTCTCTTCAAATAAATTTGCGACTCTTCATCGAACTCTCTTATCAAGTCCCAAAGTTTCTTATACTCCTCATGGCTCATCTTTCC
>JBMCFZ010000097.1:0-3090 GCA_048620055.1 archaeon
CCTCGATCTCTAAAAATATTTTGAGAACATCCCCACAAGTTGGATTCCCTGCTTTTCCAACTGCATCCGCGTTTTCTATTTCTCCAGTGTACTCTGGATCTTGAAATCTGTTAATTGTTTCTTCTGAGTATTCTTCATCCATTTCATTGTCTCTCCCTTTGTATTTTTCATAGAGGTGACATATCTCTTAGTCTCTTCACTATGTCAGGTAATTCTTTAATCACATATTCTATTTCTTTCTGAGTTGTGTACTTACTAGTCGTCATTCTAAGACTACTGTTTGCCTCTTGAGCTGTTAAACCTATTGCTGTTAATACATGGCTTGGTTCTAGTTCCAGTGAACTGCATGCTGACCCTGTTGATGCGTATATGCCTTTTCTATTGAGGTACCCGGCAAGTGCTTCTCCTTCTATATTATCGAAACATATGTTAATGTTATTTGAAAGTCTTTTTTCTCCTTTTGGACCATTTAGTTTAGTGTTTTTTATTTTTAGAATTTCTTTGATTAATTTATCTCTTAATTCGGTCATTTTATCTATGTTTTCTTCTCTATCCTCGTAATTTCTTTTTGCTGCTTCAGCGAACCCTACTGCTCCATGCACGTTTAAAGTTCCTGATCTCATTCCTCTTTCGTGTCCTCCCCCGTGTTGCCATGGTTGTATTTTAACTCCTTTTTTTATGTAGAGTGCACCTATTCCTTTTGGACCGTGTATTTTATGTGAATTTATCGTTAATAGATCTAAATCCTGTTTTTCCACATCTATTTCTGTCTTTGTATAGCTTTGGCATGCGTCAGTATGGAAATAGGTGTTTTCACCGTAATCGTGAGTTATCTCTGCTAGAGTCTTCAAGTCCTGTATTGTTCCTATTTCATTATTTCCATGTATCGTTGATACTAAAATTGTTTCCTCATTAATTTCCTCTTTTAGTTGTTCCTGGTCTATAAATCCTTCTTCGTCAACATCTAAGTAAGTTACTTTGAATCCCTGTTTCTCCAGCCATTTGGTGGATTTTAAAACCGCGTCGTGTTCTATTTTCGTTGTTATTATGTGTTTTCCTTTATCTCTATTAGCGTAAACTGTTCCTTTTAGTGCGAGGTTGTCGGATTCGGTTCCCCCTGATGTGAATATTATTTCTTTTTTACCGGCATTTAACGTGTCAGCTATTGTTCTTTTGGATTTATTTATAACTGTTTTAGCTTCTTTTCCTTTTTTGTGTAGTGACGCAGGGTTTCCATATTTCTCCAGGAAGTATGGCTTCATTTTTTCAAGTACTTCTGCATCCGTCTTCGTTGTGGATCCGTTGTCCAAGTAGACTTCCATATTTTTCATTTTATTCACCGCCTTTGTAGGGACATCCGTTCAAGCAGTATTTAATTTTATGTCTTTTTGCTGCTTCTAGAACAGGTTTCACAGTTTCCGATAGGGAATAAATTCTTTTTCTTCCTTCTACCTCTAATTGAATTAATTTACATTCTTTTAATTGTTTCAAGTGATGTGATACTGCGCTTTGCTCCATACCTATATCTTCAGCTATTTCCATGACTGATTTAGGTTTTTCTTGAAGTGTTCTAATTATTTTGAACCTTGTTTTGTTTCCCAGGTTTTTGAAGAAACCTTCATATGGACCTCTATTCATATGAGTATTTATTCATATGGGAGTTTATAAAAGTTGAGGATAATTAATTCAATATAACCGATAAAGCAAATATCTTTATGTAGAAAGATGAATAAAGATAAATTGGAAGAAACAAATAATGTTTGCTGTATAGACTAAAAATAAGTCGGAGTAGCTCAGCCTGGTTAGAGCGCTAGACTCATAACCTAGAGGTCGCGGGTTCGAGACCCGCCTCCGACATTTCTTTCTAAATTTTTTATTAGATGTGAAGGTAAAGTTTATAACTTCTAAAGTACTTATTTTAAGGAGAAGAGAATAAGAGATGATTGAAATGAAGGAAAATAAAGATAAAACTGAGTTCGTGGAACCAGAAGAAGTAAAAGAAAGACTTCGAAGAGAAAAAAATAGAGAATCAAGACTTATAAACATATCAGGAGATGAAAGAAACGGAAAATACTTCTTAGTATATCATATAGACCAGGGAAAGGGAAAAATCCTTAATTTAGAAGTAGAATTAAATGATAAAAAATCAAGCAGAATGGTCGATGTATTTGAAAATGCCGATCTATACGAAAGGGAAAGTAGAGAAATGTATGGAATAGATTTCGGAGAAGAAATGAAAAATTTATTCTTACCTGAAGGAATACAGGAACCAAGTAAAAAAGAATTGGAAAAAGGAATGAAGAAAATGGAGGAAGGTGGAGATCATGCATGATACAAAGATACCTTTAGGGCCTTTTCATCCTTTAACAAAGGAACCTGAGCAACTGAAGATATATGTTAAGGATAAAAAAGTAGTTGACACCGAGTTCTTCTTAGGATATAATCATAGAGGAATAGAAAAAATAGCTGAGAATAGAACATATGATAAAGTATTGTATTTAGTGGAAAGAATCTGCGGGATATGTTCCAATGCCCATAACTCAGCGTTTTCACATGCTGTTGAAAAAGCAGCGGGATTAGAACCTAATGAAAGAGCTAAGAAAATAAGAGGAATAGTAGCGGAATTAGAAAGAATACAAAGCAATTTACTATGGTTAGGAACCCAATCACACTTCTTGGAACATGATGATTTATTTAAACAAGCGATGACTGATAGAGAAGTTTCATTAGAACTTTTAGAGAAGATATCTGGAAAGAGAATACACTACGGATTAGCAGAATTCGGAGGAGTAAAAACAGATATGAACAAAGAAACAATGAGAGAAATAAAGAAAAAAACAGATGTAATCGAAGAGAACACAAAGGATATATACGAAGAAGTAATGAGCAGAGAATCTTATGTGGATAGATTAAAGGGAGTAGCTAAATTAAGCAGAAAAAGAGCAAAGGAACTGGGAGTAGTAGGGCCCGTAGCAAGAGCATCAGGATTAAAAATAGATAGTAGAAAAGACAACGGATACGACGCTTACCCATTAGTAGATTTTAAAGTTATGACGGATAAAAAAGGAGATGCATTGGCTAGAACAGAGG
>JBMCFZ010000098.1:0-3090 GCA_048620055.1 archaeon
CATCAAAGGGAACTGCTTTATTTCCTATAACTAAATATTTTTGTCCGTCTTTTTCAACTATTTTTGACATAATAATTTGTATTATTCCTTTGAATTTTCCTTAAACTGTTTTTCACAAACCTTAAATCTCTGAGCGTTCTCTTCATACTCTTTAAGCATAGTATCATTAGATATACATCTATTGATAAATGCTTCTTTCTTTTCCTCTTTTTTAGGTTTTGGTAAAGGCATATTCTATTAATAACAAATATTAATATCTGCTGAATAATCTCCATCTGTAGTAACATCAACTTTTACTCTTACGTGAGTCAAACCACCGAGAGTACTTTTATCCATAAATAACATTTCAGAATCATTCGAGTCTAAAGTAACTTCATCCACTCTAGTTATATCTTCAGAATTAGTATTGGTCGTATTTTCAACAAGCATATTATAAGAAGTCCAAGAATCTCCACCATCCATTGATACCTCTATAGAAAATACTCCATTTCCACTACTTACATTTTCTGCTGTAAACTCTACAGAAACAGCTCTTGCTCCCGCAACTAAACATGAATCAGAAGTATTAACCCCTGTGTCAGAAACTGCATCAAAGAGATTATTCCTATAAACAACCCCTTTTGTAATCGTGTAATGTCTAGCCATAAATTGTGATTAAAATTAGAATTTAAATTTTTCGACCTTTAAGAGATATCCATTGCTGAAGTTCTAGAAACTTCGTAAAAGAGGTTTCCATCAGAAACAAATGTTAAAACAAACATTCTATCTGATGTATCTCCCGTACCTAAAGTTCCCTCAGCAATAAAATTATCTCCCATAGTTAAAGTTTTATTTTCTCCTCCTTCAACCATAAGATGAATAATTTGTCCTGGCTTACCTACTTCTTCTGCATCAATTGTGATGTCATCTGTAGGTTTACACTCAAAAACGTTTATAAGACCTTGAACATCAATATCAGTATTATCTGATAAGCTTCCAAGTTCTTCTTTTTTCCCTGCAATAGGATGAAATGAATCAAATCCTGTTTCTAAGTTAGTCATAATTTTATTTTAATTAAGATTACTATTCTTCTTCGACCTTTAAATGTTGCTTAAGCTCGACTATTAAATCACCTCTTGTAACTACCTCTTCATCAAATTCAATTCCTATCTCTTTAGCTTTTTCAATTAATCTATCTTTTTTCCAATGATAATAGGGTTTTTCTTCATCATCTTTCTTTTCCTCTTTTTTAGCTTCCTTTTTATCTAAAATTCCATTTCTAACATCATCAGGAGAAATACCATCTTCTCTAATAGCTCTTTCTTCTTCTTCTGTCCAGGGAATTCCCATAGCTTTTGCTCTGTCTTGAGCTACTAATTTTTCCCAACTAATTTGTTGTGACATGTTTTTAAATATTAATGTTAATAATTTTCTAGCGGAGCAGGAAGAGGCCTAGTTTCTCTTCCCGCCCCACTAGACAGGGGGCAGGAACTCAACTTTATGCACTTCCAGAAGCATCGCTTCCGAAAACATAAGCAGGGTGACCGTTACCAGTCACGTAATAAAAGTCCAGAGAATATTCCCAATTTTTGTTTGAGTAAACAACATCAGGAGCATCTAACGAAGGCTTCTCTGCAAATAAAGCTTTAAGAGTTTCGTCTTTGGCAGCTTGACTTTCCATCAAGTACCAGTAGTCACTAGTGTCTGTTCCATCACTAGCTTGGGATAATCTATCCCAGACTTTAATCTTGAGCTTATTGTAGAGAGGGTTTCTGTCGTTATTAGCACTTCCTGGAATTTTTTCTGAAAGAATAATTCTCTCAGCCAAGTCCTCTAAATTAGGAGGAACAACAATAGTATCCAGATGAACTGGTCTAAGTTGCCCATTAGGGTCCTTGTGAGTTCTTGCAGCAGTTCTAGTATCTACAATAGCCTGTCTCGAAAGAGGAGGATTATAGGTAGAACCTTCTCGAATGAGATTGCTGAAAGTCTCAGAACCAGAAGGACTATCATGATTGTTGGCAAATAAACTCTTACCGTCAGGACCTAAAGAAGACTGAGTCTCCCCATAAGGGTCTGTATAAGTGTTTGAAAATCCACCTAACAATCTATCAGCGAGGGATTGGTCAACTTTGTCAAAAGCGTCTTCAGAAATTTTCTTCGCAACTTTTGTAATTTTGCTGTGAAGGTCAAATTTCCTCATCTTTTTAGTAATTGGAACAATTGCACCGTAGTGCTCTTGAGTCCAAATAATGCTGTCACCCTCTTCTGCATCAGTTTTAGGAAAGTCTTCACCCTCAGCGAGCTTCTGAATTCCCTTAATACCATGCAAAATCTGATGTTCATGGTTGAGCCTTTCTGTTCCTTTTACATCAAAGACTGTGTAACCAGTATTGTCACCAATCTTTCTTTTTGCCGCTTCAAAAAAGATAGACTGTAAGTCATCTGTTAGTGAAGGGAAATCTTTAGAAGTTATAGGCATGATTAGGATTGATAGTTTCTATCCAGGAAGTATCCTCTTACTTTCTTGTCAGCAGCAACACCAACTAACTCGGTAACCATAAAACAGTTATCGGCAGCAGTGCTGTTGTTGTCTATAGCTTCGTGGTCATCGAGGTCTTGGCCAACACCAACTTGGTCTTGGTCAGTCTCGTTTGCACAGTCAGCTTTAAATTCAACTCCTCTGACATCTAAGCAAAGGGCTACGTCATCGCTGGCAGAACTAACATCTTCTAAAGAAACAAATCTTACAGTTTCAGTTGAGGATGTAGCTCTTTTAACTTCACCAGAATCAAATTGAAGAGCATCTCCTTTTGAGATATCTTCTCCATCTTTGACGGCCATTTCCTTAGTTTTCCCATTATCGTATTGAATTGGTTTAAACATAAGTAGGATACTTTGGGGTTAATAATACTCGACCTTTAATCTTCATCGTCGTCTGAAGGAAACCAATTTTGAATAGATTCGCTATTCTTTAAAATAGAATCCTTCTTTTTCTCAGAGCCGCCTGATTTGGTGGATGACTTACCTGACATTCCTCTGTCAGCTAAGATTTTAGAAGTAGCTTCCTTGGAGGCTTTCTCTTTACTTTTATCTTCCTCATCTAAAGAG
>JBMCFZ010000099.1:0-3021 GCA_048620055.1 archaeon
CTTTATATTTCCCGGAATCAATATCACTTGGACTAGAAATTTTTTCATATCCGGACCAATCTCTATTTGAATGCTCTTTCTTAAATCCCTCCCAAGCGCTATCAGCTTTTTGTTTAGGAGCTGTTTGTTGGTTATCATTTTTTTTGTATGCTCTTTCATGCACGACATCCCAATCCTTTTGTTCAGTAGGTTTTCTGTTTCTTTCTTTAATAAATTCATCAACAGCTCTCCTTTCTGCATCCATATCTCTTTCTTGTTCTCCAAAGCTTGTTTGTATCTTTTCCTTTTCAGGAGTTGTTTGTCGAGAGGTTTCTCGTTTATATTCTTCTTCATCTACATATCTATATCCGGGATTATTACGAGCTTGTTCGCGGGAACGAGTAGGCAATCTTTTATCTTCATCATCAGCTTTTGTTGTTTCCTCTTCTGTTTTTGGTTTTTCGAAAGGTCCGGATTTTTCAAAAGGTTCATAAGCTTTTTCTGATTCTAACGCTTTTTTATACAAAGCTCCCCTTCCTCCTATAATTTCACCAGTCTCTTCATCATAACTAACATCTCCGAGTTGATAAGTTCTTTTGTCCTCCCTAGTCTCCTTTTTATTCATCCATAAATCTTGGTATAATTTGCTTCTATAGTTTCCTTCTTCATCCAAAATAGAATTTCTATATTCTTCTATTTGCCTGTCAGACAAATCAGGGTATCTTTCTTTTAATTTTTCTTTACTAAAAAATTCTCTTGTTTCAGCACTTGGCTTGAAACCATATCTTTCTTTTTCTTCTTCACTTAAAGCGGTAATTTCTTCAGGTGTCCCATATCTTTGTAAATATTCTTTTTCTTCTGCTTCTTCTTCACTTGCCGCTGCCTCTCTTAATCTCTCATTTCCGGTTCTAACATCTTTTAAATATTGCTGCCTCATCTCATTAGCAATTCCACTTCCTCTAATTCCACCTTTGGTTATTTGTTGTTCAAGGTTTCTTATTTTGCCCCACGCCTTATCAGCACTATCACTTAATTTTATGCCATACTCTTTCTCTATATCTTCTTGAAATCTTCTATACGCTTCTTCTGCTCTTACCCTTTCTTGTTCAGTGCTTGCTTCTAATTGTTGTAAAATTACATCATGATAAGATGACTTTATTTCATCTAAAGCTTCTTTACCTTCCTTAGAATTCCAATCAAAAGGCTCAACCAAAGTTTGATAAACGTCATTGGGTACATCAAATATGGGATTTTCTAGCAAACCTGTATCTATTCCTCCTAAATCTTCAGGCGGAATTAATTCTTGATTCTGCCTTATCGCTTTTTGGTTTTCATTTTTATAAAAGTCAGAAGCTTTAGTGGTTTCATCAATAACTTTTATATCTTTATATTCTTCTTCTCCCTGTCTAATAAGTTCTCTTCTTTTTAAATCCCTATATACATCATTTACATTATAGTCTCCATAAGCAAGAGCATTAACATAGGTTGCTAAAACTTCCGGATTATTAGATATAGAATTAATCGTTTCTTTAGATATACCGCCATTATCCTTTTCCTCCATATTATTCAACCAATTTAAAAGTCCGCCATTAACAGCTTTGAAAGCCTCTCTATTTAATCTTTCATTAGTATTTTTGCCATAGGTATTCATTATTCTGGCAGGGTCAAATTCTTGCCCTTGTTGGTCGGTCCTATCTTTATCTTCTCCTTCTTCCAGTGTATATTCTCCGCTCTCTTGTACCCCATATCTATCAGATAATTTTTTAAATCCTTCTAACGGAGCTCCTCTTTCAAAGTAATTTTCTGAAACAGTTTTAACCACTCCTTCCCTAATAGCTTCCTCAGGAGTCATTTCATATCTATTCTCAAATGCCTCCCTTGAAAGAATCGGTCTTATCCTTTTTGTTTCAGGATTAACTGACCATATCCCTCCTCCACCTTCTTCAGCGAATCTTACCAACGCTTCATCTCCTTGGAAAAAAGGCTTCCCCACAATTCTTCCTCCGGATAAGGCAGCGTCTTTCTCGGCTTTTATCTCATTTTGTCTTCTGTCACTTAAATTCTGCTGTAAATTAGAAAGTTCATTTTGGCCTCTATTTGTCCACCATTTAATATCTTCTTGCGTTGGCTGATAACCATAAGTATTAAATTGTTCTTTTACTTGGTTTTCAGTCAAAGTTGAGTTAGCAGGGAGTTGATCATTGGGAAGCCTATTATAATAATTTTCTTTAAGATAATAATTTGAAGTACCGTCTTCATTCTTAGTTGTTTCAGTTATTTGTTTTATTTCTTCTTCACTATATTTTTGTTGCAGATCTTTTAAATCAGCCGGAGATAACCACCTTCTATCTGCCGGGTCTTCTGTCCTAATACCGGTATCATCCTCCATCCTTCTTTTTTGTTCACGCAAAATATTTTCCAACTCTTGTTTTGTTGTTGGAAGGTTGTCTCTTATCCATGCTAAATCATTCCTGTCAGGAGTAGGAAAATTATACCTATTATATAATTCTACTATTTCTCGATTATTCAGTTTAGGCTTAGTTTCGGTTCCGTTTGCCATACTTAATTAATTATTTTTCATTCTGTTGATTATTATTAAGGCTATCCAATAAAGAAGAAAGGATTGACTTTAATTCCAAAGAACCAGCTACTTCTGCTTTCGTTAAACTAATATTGTTTCCATCTGTCTCAATAACAATTTGTCTTTTTTGATTAGATTGTTTTTGTTCATTGGATGTTTGTTGTTGCTCATCTTTTTTGGATTGTGTTTGTTTTGTCATAATTTTATATTTAATTATTTTTTAGGTTCTTCTACTTGTATTCTATTATCTGTAGCATATTTGTCATGTCTAACAGCAGTTATCATATAGCTAAACTTACCATCTTTTTCTCCAGCGAATATCACCTCTCCTTTATCATTCATTTCTTGTTTCACCCACAAATCATTCTTTTGTCCAATGGAAGCTAGTTGATAACTATAATCATCAGGGTCAGTACCATTTAAAGGAATAAACCAGTCAGGCATTGTTATTTTACATTCAC
>JBMCFZ010000100.1:0-3003 GCA_048620055.1 archaeon
GCATTATCTAGAGGAGATTTCTTCACTTTGAGTGGGAGTGGTGGAAGTTCAGGAAGTACTAGTGGAAGATCAGATCAGGCTAGAAGTCCTTTTGAAGAAATGTTCAAAGATATATTTGATCAGATGAATGTATCAGTTCCATTCGCTTTGGGAGAGTTAAAATTTGTCGTTACTTCTACTAGTCCTAGTGGAGTAGTTAGGGTTTCGAAGTCAACAGAAATAGAGGTGTCAAGAAAGGCTGTTGAATCTGTAGAGAAAGAAAAAATTCCAGAAGTTTCATATGAAGACATAGGGGGTTTAGATGAGGAGATATCTAAAATAAGAGAAATGGTAGAATTACCTCTTAAACATCCTGAATTATTTGATAGAATTGGGATTGAACCTCCTAAAGGAGTGCTATTGCATGGGCCTCCTGGAACTGGTAAGACTTTGATGGCTAAGGCTGTTGCAAATGAGTCAGATGCTAACTTTATTTCAATAAAAGGACCAGAAGTGTTATCTAAATGGGTAGGAGAAAGTGAAAAAGCTATTAGGGAAGTATTTAGAAAAGCTAGACAAGCCGCTCCAACTATAATTTTCCTTGATGAATTGGATTCAATAGCTCCTTCTAGAGGCAGATCAGGCGGGGATTCAAATGTGACGGATAGAATGGTGAATCAGTTATTGACGGAGATGGATGGAGTTGAAGAGATGGAAAATGTAGTTGTGGTTGGAGGTACCAATAGGCCTGACATCGTTGATTCTGCGTTAGTTAGACCAGGAAGGTTTGATAGGGCAATGTTAGTTCCAGCCCCAGATGTTGAGGCCAGAAAGAGTATTCTAGAAATACATACAAAAGATGTTCCACTAAGCGAAGACGTTGATCTGGAAGAGATAGCAGAAGATACAGATGGCTATGTCGGAGCTGATTTAGAATATCTAGTCAGAGAAGCAGCTATGAATTCCATAAGAGAGAACTCTGATTTAGATGAAGTGACAATGGATCATTTTGATAAGGCAATGGAAGAAGTTTCTCCATCAGTTGATGAAAGTGTTAACAGAAGGTATCAAGAATTTGCAGAGAAATTCAAGAAGAAAAGTGGAACTCAGGATTTTGAGGAAAAAGGAGCTGAGTTTAGATAATACTTTAATACCTTTATTTCTTTTAATTAGAAGGTGGACCTATGCCAAAAATACTTGCTTCAAATTTGAGGGATAAAGAAATAGTTTCTGAAACAGGAAAAAAACTAGGGTATTTATACGATTTATCTGTTAAACAGGATACGGGAGAAATAATATCTTTAGTGATGGAACCAAGAGAAGATTTAGACACTTCTAATATGCTTACTGACAAGGAAGGATTTGTATTGATTCCATTTAGGGCTGTCAGTTCTGTAGAAGAGCTTGTAGTGGTAGTACCTGACAAAATTCCCTCTAAACCTAATGAGTCTAAAGAGACAGGACTTTAAAGCAAATTTTTCGTGATTTTATGAGATCAGGAAAGTTTTTTTATCTTCCATTAGCATTGCCATTTTTTCTTCTGATATTGATAATTGGTGTGTTGTTTTTACTAGTTACACTTTTTGTTGGAGCCATTACAAGCGGATTTCAAAGAATAGGTTTTTCAGCTATTCAAGCCGTTTTTCTTTTCTTAGTTTCTATTTTAGGAAGTACTATCAACATACCATTATACGAAAAAGAGAATAAAGTTTCTAGAGATCGTCAAAGAGATTTTAAATTTATGGGTTTTAGATTTCCTAAATCAAGACTATCTAAAAGAGTAGAGAAAACAACTATATCAATGAACCTTGGTGGAGCAGTAATACCTATAATAGCATCTATATATATAATAGTAAAGTTTCCAGAATTACTTCCGTCAATAATATTGGCTACAATTATAATGTCAATTTTGAGTTATAAAATTGCTAGACCTGTGAAAGGTGTAGGGATAACGCTACCAACATTAATACCTCCGATTTTAGCAGCATTAATGGCATTGATTTTAAGTCCTGAGAATGGTCCTCAGCTTGCATACTCATCAGGGGTGATGGGGGTGTTAATCGGTGCTGATATACTTAATTTATCTAAAATTAATAACTTTGAAACTCCAGTAATATCAATAGGAGGTGCAGGAACCTTTGATGGAATATTTTTAACAGGGATAGTAGCTGCCCTTATAGCACCAGTAGGAATATAATAGAATATGTAAATTGTTGAATCAGAGATTTTTAACTTAAAATCTAGAATATTTCAACTTCACGAATAAACTTAAATAAGGTAGGGGGGCGTAATTAGATAATCCAAAAAGTTTTTATTTGAGAGAGATAATGGTAATTGAAATTAAGAGTGCGGTGATGGTCCAGTTTGGCCTATGACCTTGGCCTTCCAAGCCAATGACCCGGGTTCAAATCCCGGTCACCGCATCGTTTTTTAGAATCTTATTTTACATTGAGTTAATTTAAGTTCTAGATTATGTAATCTTGTGTGGTTAAATATGCCTAAGATAGGGATTATTGGTGGATCTGGTGTTTACGATCCTGAAATTTTTGAAAATGTTGAAAAGAAAAAAATTAACACTCCATATGGTAGTCCATCTGATTTTGTGACTTTAGGGACGGTAAATGGGGTTGAGGTAGCTTTCTTACCCCGTCATGGAGAAGAACATACGATACCCCCTCACAAAGTAAATTATAGAGCAAATATTCACGCCTTCAATGATCTAGGTATTGAAAAGATATTGTCTTTGTCTGCCGTTGGGAGCTTAAATAAAGATATTTCGCCTGGGGATTTTGTTTTATCGGATCAGTTTATAGATGAAACCAAGAATAGGGATTATACTTTTTTTGATGGTCCTAAAGTCGCTCATATACAGATAGGTGACGAACCTTTTTGCCCTGAATTAAGATCAATTCTTGAAGATCATTCTAATGCGAATAATGGGGGCACGGTCGTTGTTATTGAAGGGCCGAGGTTCTCTACTAAGGCTGAGTCAAAGGTTTGGAAGGATGTTTATAATGCTGATGT
>JBMCFZ010000101.1:0-3003 GCA_048620055.1 archaeon
AATCTGGTAAAGTAACGGAAATAGAGAAATTTAACAATTGTGAGGAATTTAATTAGGTATTAATTTAATTTTATCTTAGTGTTTGAATATTTTGATTTTCTTAATTTTTTTTTAATAGTTTTATTAGCTTTAGAGTGGTAAAATGCATGAAACAGCTCTTAAATTTAAGGAACAAGTTTTAGAGGAGTATGAGTTTGAAATTGATGTACATAAATTTCCAGAGGGTACTAAAACTGCTAAGGGAGCAGCCAAAGCTATAGGATGTAATGTATCTCAAATAGGAAAGAATATTGTTATGAAGGTAGAAGATGATCTGGTTGTAGTAATAACCAGTGGTTCTAATAGAGTGAGTGAGAAAAAGTTAGCTAACATTTTTAATGTTTCAGATTCTAATGTTCGGACAGCAAATCCTAATGAAATTAAAGAGAAAACTGGATGGAGCATTGGGGGAGTACCTCCATTCTGTCACAAGGAGAAGATTAAAGTTTTGTTGGATGAAAAATTAACTGAGTTTGAAGAGGTTTGGACGGCAGCCGGTACTCCTAATACAGTGTTCCCTATATCTCCTCAAAAGCTAATTGAATTTTCAAATGCAGAGGTAGCTGATATAGGAAAGTAGTCAAACTGTTAGTTTTATCGTTTTCTAGAAGGTTATAAGTTATCATTTTTCAATTTTTGAGTTGGATTGCAGTTTAGAGGTGATGTTTATTTGGGATACTAGTGAGGATTATAGGTTTTTAGTTGCTCAGAAGTCAATTGATTATTTTTTGAATTCTGTAAGAGGTTCTAAGTTTAGAGGTAAGTGGAATAAAAATGAGGCTAGGAAGATTGCGAAGAGAATGAGGTCTGATCTTAAATCTATGCAGTATTCTTATATGAGTCCTAATGATCTTGCAGATTCTGAACATTTAAGTAGTTTAATTGAGAAATATGAGGAAATAGTGGAGATTTTAGGTGGTGAGGATTGGTATAGAAAGTTTCTTGAGCGGTCAACTCGTGAAGAGAGAGACAAGGTTGAAGAATCTATTGCAGAGATTAGATTCTTTTTAAACACTATTTCAGGTCTTGAAGAAAGATTAAAGAGAGGTAAGGTAGAGGATCCTGTTGTTGGTGTGGATATTAAAGTTGGTAGGGTTATGAGTGTAAGAGATCATCCTAATGCAGATAATTTGGAGCTCTGTAATGTTAATATTAGCGATAGGTCTCTTTCTGTTATTACAAATGATTTAAGAGTTAGTGAAGATGATAAGGTTGCGGTTTCCATTCTTCCTCCGAATAAATTGAGAGGAATTGTAAGTGAGGGTATGTTCTTAGGAGCGGATGATGGTGTATTAAGAGATGTTAAAGGATCTCTAGGCTCGTTACCGCAAAATATTCCATTGG
The DNA here is from genome assembly GCA_048620055.1 of archaeon. Lineage (GTDB taxonomy): Archaea > B1Sed10-29 > B1Sed10-29 > B1Sed10-29 > B1Sed10-29 > B1Sed10-29. The sequence goes on from JBMCFZ010000101.1 coordinate 1,384, forward strand.
ATTCTTTAAATGAAACAAGGAGTTCAGTTGAAAGCTTTTTAGAATAAGGTTTTTCTAGATCCTGAATATGTCTTTGATCTTATTCTTGATATCTTTTTTTCCTTTCACCAGATAGTAAGCGGTATCTCCATCCTTATAATATCCATCGACCGTTCTTTTTAATTCAAATCCTAGGTTTTGATAGAAGTTGATAGCGTTTTTATTTGAAGATCTTGTGTGGCAAGATATTCTTTCATGGTCATCTTCAATTTTATTTATTAGTTTTTTTCCTATTCCTTGGTCTCTTTTTTCCTTTTTAACACCTAATAAGCTAATGTATCCATCGCTTCTTACTAATCCAAAACCGATAACTTCTTGTTTATTTAAGTATAGGTATGCGTCTTGTTGACGGTAAGTTCTAGCAAAGTACCTTCTTGACTGATTTAATATACTTTCTTCTTTTCTTATTCTTTCTTTTAGGTTCCAAACCTCTTGTTCGTACTTTGTATGTCCTTTTTCAATCTTTTTGAATTTCATTTTTCCCCTAATCAAGATTTTAAGTATTGTAAATCAGTTAAATATTTTTCTCTTAAATTTGAAAAGTCTTGACCCAGTGAAACGAATGAAAAACCTTTATCGATCCATTTTTCAGCAGCTTCTCTACTTCCAGCATATATACCTGGAGTTACACCATTATTCTTACACTCATTCAATACTTCATTTATAGCTTCTTCGAAATCCGGATGATTAAGTTCTCCGAAAATACCTAAATTTGCCGAAAGATCATAAGGTCCGACAAAAGCCATATCAACCTCATCAACTGATAATATCTCATTAAGATTATTGAGGGATTCTTTAGTCTCTATCTGCACACCGAAAATTAAATCCTCTTCAAAATTTTTGTAATATTCCTCCATATCTTTTTCTCCATACTCAATAGCTCTTCTAGGTCCAACACCTCTGATTCCTCGAGGTGGATATCTAAATGCATTAATGATCTCTTCAACTTCTTCCCTATTATTCACATAAGGAACTAGCATACCCTCAAAACCAAGATCTAAAGCTCTTTTTATCATGACTTTATCTTTCCAAGGAACTCTAACAAAAGATACAACATCGTCACTAACGGCAGGAAGTAAGTCCTGTAAACTACTAATATCAGCAGGACCATGCTCCATATCAAACATTAACCAATCCAAAGGCAAATTAGAAAGAACCTCAACAATAGTAGTATTCTGAATACTTAACCAAGTACCAACAGAAACATTATCCAACCCAACAAACCCTTCATCTTTCATAGAAACACCAATTAAATAATAAAAATAAAGCAATAAAAATGATAGGTATAAAACATTTTAGAAAGAAAATTTGTGATCTAAACACACTGGGATAGTAACAAAAAATAGATGCTTATGAAAATACGTCATTAAAAATGAAAATTTAAACTAAAAAATTTTAAAACCATTCTTTTATCAAATGAAAATAACTTAACAGATAGAAAAGTTAAAGAAAATAGAAAAATTTATTATTTTTGTTTTTTGTGGCAAAGCCACCAGTCGTAGCAATCTATTTCGCCTGCTTCTTCGGATCTCATTCTACTGTCTATTGTTTCAGTGTCACTTGCTGGTGGAAGTATTAGGT
>JBMCFZ010000102.1:0-2996 GCA_048620055.1 archaeon
CCAGTGAGGAGTCGCACAATGATACAGGAAGGAGAACTTCTTTTTCAACTAATGGAAGAGGTTTTAAAATATGAGCACCTTCCTGTTCTGGTGCAGAATTGGAAGAACCTAGATATTATCCCTGCTTTTGCTCATGAATCTGATTTAAGGAGGGTTGAGTAATGGAGCGATGTGACATTTGTAGAAAAGAAATGCCTCAAGGAGGAGCTGTAGGCTCGATTTGTTACACTTGTATTAAAAAAGCAGCCTTGAAAGCCCACGATGAGGAAGAAGAAAAGACTTCTGAAAGAAGAAGCCTAGGGGAACTGATTGAGTATTTTACTCAAGTATTAGAGTTCCTTAAGGCTATTGAAGAAGATGGACATTATCCTAGGGCTTTAATGAAAACTTTAGCTAAAGACCTCGAGGATATAGCAGAGTCTATTTCGGAAGAAAAAGTTATACTAGATAAGATAAAAAATGAGGGGAGGAGATATTATGAAAATATCTGAGCACTATTTTGAGGAAATCCTCTATAGGCTTCATAAAGAGGACTCTATTCCTTATAACATATTTAAGGACTTTTTAGAAGCTTATCGAAAAGTAAAGTCTTATGAGCACTCTATAGAGATGAGTGTAGGAGATATTTCTTTAAGCTCTGTAAAGAATAAAAATGTTCATTCTATAGAAATTGAGCTCTATGATAGTCAAGTTGACCTTGATAAAACAGTTGACGAGACTAAGTTTACTTTATATACTGAGGAGAAAGATACAGGTATCTTTAATACAATCCAGAATTTTGCAGCGAAAGATTTCTTTGATGAATTAGATAAAGATATTCATGTGCTGACAGAAGACAGTTTATTAGAAACAAGCGAAAGAGACAATGGTTTTCTTTTGCTTGAGGAAGGAAATGGTAAGAGGTTTCTTTCCTATAAGCAAATGAAAGAGCTTTACGATGTGGCTCCTTCTGTTAGCTTAGAGAAAAAGTTAATATTAAAAGGAGAAGATTATCTTAGAAAACAGAAAAACTTGGGAGATGCCTGTTAGTGATAAGATATAGGCTATCCTCAGGGGAAGATTCGTTGGAATGTAAGGCTTACTATACGTTAAATCAAATAGAAAAAGGAGTTCCTTTACTGAAGGAATGTAGTCCTGAAGTAGAAATTATAAGTAGAGACTACGGTACAGGAAAGTATTTAAAAGGTAAGGAACTCTTTGAAGGTGACGCTGTTCTTTTATCCTCTGGGGAAAGAGGAGTTATTAAACGAGTACCTGGAGGCTTTGAAGTTTGCAATAAGCCATTGACTGAAGTTAAAATATCAAAATTACTTAATTAAGAAAACGGGGGAAGGTGATTGCTTGAAGAGATTTATAGTAAATTTAATCAAGATAGGTTTTTGGTGGACAGTAGTTGCCTTTTTAACTGTCTTATTACTTTAAGGAGGTGAAGTTGTGAAAAACCCAGTCAAGAAACTCCTTGATGAGAAAGATATAAGCATAAAAGAAGTCAAGGAGGGATTAGGAGTTACGAGGTCAACAGTGTATGCTTGGCTTCAGGGTAATCATATGCCCTCGAGAGCTAATGCTCAATTATTAGCCAAGTATGCCGAATTATCACAGCAGCAACAAATAGCCTTTGTTGTTTCTGTAAAAAAATACGCTTACGATAAGGAGGTAAGTAAAAAGTGAAACCTTTAGGTTACGTTTGGGATAAGAAGTCTCAAGAGAAAGCTCGAGTTAACTGGTACAGGAATGGAAAACTTGGACTTTCCTATGTGAATGAGGCTGATAGTCCAACAGGATTTGCTAACGTTCGTATGGAAAAGGATGTAGAATTTCGTTATGGAAAAATTGAGCCTCAAGTTTCCCGAGAAAGTGTTAAGGATGAGGATTATGAGAGTCTTAAAGAAAGATTAGAGAAGCTTCGAGCCGAAAGAAAACAATTTGGAAAACGTAAATCTCGAAGTAGAAAGAAAAAGAAGAAAACTAAAAAAAGGAAGAAAAAGAAGAAACAAACTCCTGAGGATATTATAGAGGATTTGAAAGGAGTAGACAAAGATATACTAGAGGAGGCTCTTGGAGGAGGAGAAGAATGACAGAAGAGGAGAAAAAAGCCTATAGAAAAACACAGAAAAAGTCTTTACTCAGAATGCAGATTAAGTTAGAAAGTGTTGCTAAATCCCACATTGTCTCTCAAAGGGAGAGAAATCTGATTTTAACCGCTAAGAAAAGTTTAAATAAAGCTACTTCTCTATGGGAGGAGGATGAAAATTAATGGAGAAAGGAATGTTTGACTCTAGTAGTATTAAGCAGTTTATATCTTGTCAAAGGAAATACTATTGGAGATACGTAAAAAATCTTAGATTAAAAGAAAAAGAGCCTGCTCCATTAAACTTTGGTACAGCCATTCATGAGGCTCTCCGGATTTGGTATGAGGAGCACAATATGGACAAGGCTATTGAGATATTCCATGAAATATGGGATGAGAGATTTAAGGATAAGAAAAGAACTCATGAAAAAGGAGAAAAGATTTTAAGGCAGTATGCTGAAACTTATCCTACAGAACCCTTTACTTGGGTGTCTGACCCTGAGGAAGTCTTTGAAATAGACCTTTTTGGAAACAGGTTTGTAGGTAGGTTTGATGGAGTAATTGATTTTCAAGGAGATGTATATGTAATAGACCATAAAACTGCATCCCGAATGGGGTCAAGTTATTTTACTCGATACAGACCTGATTTACAAATGACAGCTTATACATGGGCTGCTCGACAGCTTTATCCTGACAAAGATGTAAAGGGAGTTCTTCTTAATATACTATATTTTACTACAAGGAAGATAGAATTTCATAGGAATATTACAGAGCGGCAGCAGTTTGAAATAGATGAGTTTTTATCGCTAGCTTTAAATGCTATGGAAAATATTAAGGCCAGAGATAGAGATGATTACAAAGATTGGCTTCCTAATTGGGATCACTGTGTCCGCTGGGGAACTTGCCAGTTTAGAGATTTATGTAC
>JBMCFZ010000103.1:0-2972 GCA_048620055.1 archaeon
CAATAAATAGTAAATTGAAGAGAGAGGAAAGAATTAAATAACCTTAAAAGCAAAAGTATTTATAAAGACCTTAATAGATTTGAAAAACAATGAAACACCCAAAAAACACTTAAAAACACGGAAAAAGGAGATTGATAAAATGAAGATAGATTTTCTAGGAGCAACTAAAGAAGTTGGAAGATCAGCTATACTAGTAGAGCAAGGGAGAAGAAGATCACTTCTGGATTACGGGATAAGAGTTGATAAAAACCCAGGTTTACCTCTACCGGTACAGGGATTTGTAGATGATGTCATAATAAGTCACGCTCACTTGGATCATTCAGGAGCAGTGCCATTGCTCTACAAAGTCACGGAGCCAAAAACCTACATGACCCCGCCAACCCTCCCCATGATAGATCTACTCGTGAAGGATTCAATTAAGATAAGAGAAATGGAGGGACTTGAAAAAATATTCACCAACCAACACCTGAAGAGAATGCTCAGAAACACCGTGAAAGTTCCTTACTCAAGGAAAAAAGAGATAGGTAAAGATACAACTATTAAATTTGAAGACGCGGGACACATACTGGGAGCTTCAACAGTCAGAATGGATACCCCCGAAGGAAACATACTTTACACGGGTGACTTCAAGTCAAGTGAAACGGCTTTACATAAACCAGCTTACAATTACGAAGAGGAAAAAGACGATATAGATATATTGATAACTGAATCGACCTATGGAAATGAAGAACATCCGCCAAGAGAAGAGATAGAGAAGAAATTCTATGAATCAGTTCAGAAAACCGTGGAAGAAGGTGGAAACGCATTGATACCTGCATTCGCAATAGGTAGATCACAGGAAGTTATAACGGTGCTGGAGAAACATGGTTTCGAAGGACAGGTATGGCTCGATGGAATGGCAACCGATGCAGCGGACATAATGTTAAACTACCCTGAATACATAAATCGATTCGACGATTTCTACGAAGGAATGAAAAATGCTAACTGGATAAAAAAACACAAAGAAAGATACGAAGCGATGGAGGAACCGGGAGCAATAGTAACCACCGCCGGAATGCTGGGAGGGGGACCCATAATACATTACTTATCTGAATTAAGGAAAAAGAAACAGAAAGATAAACACGGAATCTACCTCACGGGATATCAACCGGAGGACACACCTGGAAAAAGACTACTTGAAACCGGGAGATTCGTACACGACAGGTACGACATAGATTTCTCAGAGTTTGAGATAGAGTTCTACGACTTCAGTGCACACAGCGATAAACACGAATTAAGGGAATTCGCTGAAAGGATAAACCCGGAAGTAACATTCATCGTGCATGGAGATGAAGAAAGCACGGAAGCACTGGGAAACCAGATAAATGAAAGCGTTGACACCGAGGTAATAATCCCTGAGTTAAATGAATCTTACGATATAGAGGACTACCTCTAAAATAGGAGATGAACATGCCTGATAAATTCTGTCCAAAATGTGGTGCTGAAGACACTGATTTCTACGACGGACTCTGCTTGAAGTGTTATAAAGAAGAAGAGGACTTCGTGGAAACACCTGAAAAAATCAAGATCAAGAAATGTAGAGAATGTGGATGTTGGCAACACAAAGGAAAGTGGGAGAAGCCAAACGAGGATATCTTGAAAGAGATAATCAAGAAACAAGTGGATATCGATTTGAATTACTCTGAGATAGAGGTTGATTTAAAAGAAGATAAGGTAAAGGCAAAGATAAGAGGGAATGCGGATCCAAAGGGAATGATTCCAGTTGAACTGGAAATAGAAATGGATGTAGATGTAGATGAAAAACTATGTTCAATATGCCTCAGAAGAAAAGGAGGAGACCACAGGGTAAAGATACAGTTGAGGAAAAATAGAGGAAAGAAAAGAAAAAAACACAATCCGAAGAAATTCAAAGAAGTTAAAAGATACATAGAGAAAACCACTCTCAAAGAAATGGGAGAGGATAATAAAGCAATGGCAGCCTGGAGAACAAAAGGAGAAAAGGGATGGGACTATTACTACGGTTACAGAAAAATAGGGAAATCAATCGTAGACAGAGTTTCTAAGAAATACGATTTAAAACCTAAGACGAGTAAAAAAGACGCTGGATATGATGAAAGTGGAAAAAGAAAAAAGAAAGACATCTACTGCTTTCGAGTATGATTTTTATTTCACTGAAAATTGATTTATATCTCGATGTACAAATATATCCTCGAGGTGTTTAAATGAGAATAGCTGCTCAGTTCCCACATTTCTGGGAAGATAAACAAGGTAAAAGCCATAGGAACATGCTTCAACTGGAAGTTGAAGAACCTAAGATGAAGGGAAACTACCCTAAAGATGGTTCGATAATGATAAGACTTCAGGGAGAAGATGAACAGAAAGCGTTTAAATTAACTCCTAAAGAAGCTTTAACTGTTGGAGAAGAACTTAGAGAGATATCTAAAGAAGTAATGAAGAAAAAAAGAGATCTTTGGAAGAAGAAAAATAAGGATTAATCAAGTAACTTCTTCCTTATTTCATTATATCTTTCCATAACTTCTTCAGGTTCTTTATCGTACTTTAAACATAATTCGGTTAACCTAACAGATGTAGGGTTCAGTGCTTTGTATATTAATTCTATTAGCTCTTGATCCACTTTATGTTTTAGTTTAACGTCAAATCCTCCTGCTCCATTCATCTTAATCAAAACCTCCTATTTCTATGAAAGTTCTAGTGGTGAACTCTTCTTGAGGAGTAATCGCTCTTACCTCTATTGAATAAGTACTTCCTTCGTTAACATCTTTTAAGTTAACGGGAAATTGAAATCTTCTCAGTTCCTCTTTACCTACTTTTCCTTCCGTCACTTCACTATCCCCCATTATCTCTATCTTATCTTTAGCGATAGGCTCAACTTCTATTTTAACTTCATCTATATCTTCTCCAAGGGTATTTTTATATTCCACTATTAGTGTAACTGTTTGATTTCTTTCTAC
>JBMCFZ010000104.1:0-2910 GCA_048620055.1 archaeon
GTTCAACTATAACTGATTTCTTCGAAACTATATCCGTTCTTGATTCAATAATAGGAATAACTTGATCATCTTGAGAACCGTCCGTTACAAGGTAAACTCCATCTATATCATCATTCTTTTCAAATATATAATCCAATTGATTTGCAATTTCTTTATCAGCTTTATATCCTCCGTTTTTATCTCCAGTAATAGTGAATATGTCTACAGCGTCCGCTGTTTCTCTATATAGTTTCACTGCTTGAAAAATAGCATTAGTATCAGAATCTGAAGGGTCAGATACTCCTAACCTCTTAGCAGCTTCAAGATTTTTCTCTTCTCCTTGGATTGGTCCCTTTATACCTGCTTTTTTTCCTAAGTCATCATCCCTATCTACACACAGAACAGCTATTTTTGCCATTTTAAATCCTTACCTAATATTATTTTAGTCAAACAGTATAATTGACTACATTAACTTATAAACTCCTGGGGTTTTTATACATATTCAAAGGAGATTAAAACAAAAGTATAAAACAGCTGAAGGTTTTATATAACAAAAAGTAGTAAAGAAATGTAAAATAATTGAAAAATCACTGTGATCAAATGGTAGATCCTCTTGTAGCTGAAGAACAAAAACAAGCAACAATATTCATTACCCTTGTGGTAGGTATAATTCTAGTTGTAGGGTTACTCGCATTATTCAATTTATTAACTACATTAGTAATTCTCATAGTTATTCTGGTTTTCTTAATAATGCTATACCAACAATTCCCAAATTTCTTTGCAGTTATAAAACAGTATCAAAGAGCAGTAGTATTCCGATGGGGTAGATTTAAAGAAGTAGCTGAACCTGGATGGTTATTCGTAATTCCTTTCATAGAATCCTTCAGAGTAGTTGATATGAGAGAAAGAATGGTTGACTTAAAAGAACAAATGGTTGTAACTGAAGACAACATAGAATTAGAGTTCGATGTTATTCTTTATATGAAGGTTACAGATGCTAAAAAAGCAGTAATAGAAGTAGAAGACTATAAAGGGGCATCTAGAAACAGAGTTCAAGCGAGATTAAGAGCAATAGCAGGAAATATGAGGATGACGGAAATAGTTAGCAACATAGATAAAATAAGTGGTGGCTTATTTGATTATATGCAACAAGTAGAAGAGGAATGGGGAATACAATTCCCAAATGTAGAGATAAGAGAAGTAAAAATACCTGAAACGGTTCAAAATGCTGTTCAAAAAAGAAGAGCAGCAGTAGAAGAAAAAACAGCTCAAATAGAAAGAGCAAAAGGTGCAAAAGGAGAAATAGATAAAATAAGAGAAGCAGCAGACCAATTAGGTGCACCAGCATTACAATACTACTACTTAGAGGCACTCAAGAAAATAAGTGAAGGTAAATCAAGCAAAATAATTTTCCCATTAGAACTATCAAAATTAGCGGGAGGATTATCTAATAAAATACAAGGGTTAAGCTTTGGAGAAGCACAAGATAAACTCTCTGATAAATACCATAAATTGAAAAGAGAAGGAAAAGATAAAGATTCAGTCATAGAAGAACTTAAGAAGGAAATAGAAAGAGGAGAACTTGAAGAAGAACTGGAAAAAGAAATAAAGAAGAATAAAAAGAAAAATAAGAAAGAAAAGAAGTAATAGAATCAAGGAATTAAAGCTCTAATTTTTTTACTAATAACTCGTTCGCTTCTATCTATATTACTAAATTAGTATCTCTACAATAGCTCCCATAATAACTAAACCGAAAGCAATTCCCAAGTAGACACAGGAATCAATTATAACAGGTTTCAAATGCTTGAAATTAGTTCTTCTTTCTTTTATACTCTCTTGAATGACTCCAGCTGAAAGAACTCCTCCTGCAACAGCTCCAATGAAATAAGCTCCAAATTCAAAAATTCCATGAGGAAGTAATCTTAAGATAGTTACTGGAAGAGCAATTAAATAATTCGTAAATATATTTCCTGTATCTATCAAACCAAGGGGTCCTGGATTCTCAGCAATTTTACCTATCAAAACACCTATAATTGACGCATTCCAAGAGATTAAGAATACGGCTCCAGCTCCAAAAACAAAAGAAAATAAGAAAGCTAAAGAAAGAACGGTGAAATTATTGAGAATTATTTCACCTAATCCAAAAGAAGCTCCAGTAAGAATACTTTCTCCATTGGATTCACTTTCACCGGCATGAAAAGCACCGGTAGCTTCACCAGTAAGAACTCCTTTAGTCCTTAAATCGCTAACTTGATCACTGAACATGTTATTAGAAGTTTCTTCAGGAACCACTACGTAGATTAAGCTTGAAGCAAAAACGATAGCTAAGAAAAAGAAAGCAAAAACACCAATAACATCCAAGTGACGTGTGAAAAGATTCTTGCTAAATACTTTGTATTTACACTTTTCAAATTCTTCCTTCTCCTCTATCTTAAACAATTGAACGAAGAAAGGAGCTGCAGGGATACATATAAAAGCTACAATTAAGAAACCTAGCCCAGTAACTCCTGAAACAGGAGGAATAACATTAATGGCAAATAAAACAGCTACAACAGTGAATATAAAACCGGCTATAAAAATCTCCCATCTTTTAGTTGCTTTTTCCCTTATCATTTTCGGATTAAACAAAGATTCAATCATTCAATTACACATCCTCATATACCACTTGACTTCTCGATTACCCATACTTAATTAGGTACTCAAAGAATAAAAACAATTCATTTAGAAAATCAGGATATATTTTACAGTGAAATGTTTGAGGACATTTCTTTTTAGTTCGCCTTTCCAAAAAATTTGAGATAAAAGTATTTAAGTTCTTAGTACCTGCCTATAATATCGAAGTGTTATTTTGAATAGGTGGATTAATTGAAAGATAAATCACAGGGAGCAATGGAGTACCTAATAATTATAGCAGCAGTTCTAATTGTAGCA
>JBMCFZ010000105.1:0-2857 GCA_048620055.1 archaeon
ATTACTTATCTGAAGATGAAGTTGCATTAATGGAGGAATCCTTTGCCACGATGGAAGAAACAGGAGAAATGGAAATGATGAAAGAAGCGATGGAAGAAATGGATATAAGCGTAAATATCCTCGAAGAAGAAATAGATGAAGAGGAGGGAACAGCAACAGTGGAAGCGGAAATAAGTTTACAAATGGAATACATGGGCCAATCAATGGATGAAACTGAGGTAGTTACACATACTCTCATGAAAGAAAACGGTAAATGGGTAATAACAGGACAAGAAGGAACGGATCCATTTGGAGGACTATAAATAATAAATCCGTAACTGATTTACCCTTTTTTTTTATTTTTAATTTAGAATTATCCTTGATTATAGGGGAAGTTTCCTATTGTTTAAATACTTGGATTCTCATTAAATAATACGCTTTACGTGGAATTACTACTACGTTTAAAAAAACTTAAGAGGAGTAAATAAAGAAATAAAGGTGATATTTATGGGTAAGAGACCAGCTTATACATACAGAGAACATAGAAGACCTTGGACAAGAACAGCTAGTACAAAAACAGATAAGGCTTACGTCAAAGGAGTTCGAGATCCAATCATAAGATCCTTCGATATAGGTAAAATGGATGTCGAAGATGCAGATATAAGATTTGACTTAACAGTAGATAATGACGTTCAAATTAGGGATGAAGCTCTTGAATCAGGCAGAGTAAATGCAAATAAACCTCTTGAATCTGAATTAGGTCTTGAAAGCTATCGCTTAAAGATCAGAACTTATCCACATCAATGCTTAAGAAAACACTCTCTAGCGAGTGGAGCGGGAGCGGATAGAGTTTCAGAAGGAATGAGAAAATCATTCGGTAGACCAAGTGGAAGAGCAGTTAGAGCTAAAAAGAATCAAAAGATAATGAGTGTTTGGGTAAGAGAAGAACACAGTGATAAAGCTAGAAAAGCTCTGAAAAGAGCGGGTTCAAAGTTACCAGGAAGCATTTCGGTAAAAATGAATAAGCTTTAACGAAAATTCCTAGATGTTTTTGTAAAGAAAGAGATAAAGTGGTAAAATGGTCGAAAAAAAGGAAATGGATTTAGGAATGGATGAAAACTCAAGAGCAGCATTTAGTTACCTACTTGGATGGATAACAGGGCTATTCTTTTACTTAACTGAGAAGAAAAGCGATTACGTGAGATTCCATGCTTTACAATCAATCACTACTTTCTTAATGCTACATATAATCATAATATTACTGGGAGCCTTTAGCTTCTTCTTACCTGGCCTATGGTTTTTGAGAAGCATATTCACGATACTCATGTTCATACTCTGGATCGTACTAATTATAAAGACTTATCAAGGAGAAAAAATTAAGCTACCTATTACAGGGGAAATAGCCGAAAGTTTACTGAATAAATCCTCTTAAAAATAGTCGTTTTAAAAACAAGGAAATATACAAATACTTCACGTAAATACAGATTCTAATTACAAACGTTTCTAATATGAAAACCCAACATTAACAACAAGAGGTGAAAAAATGGCACCAGCAAGCAAATACATCAGAAAAAACTTCGAAAAATCCAAGAAAGGAGAAGATAAAGGTCTTAGAAAGGCATACAAAGAAAGAATACAGGAATGGAGAAAAGATCCAACGATAAAGAAGATAGAGAAACCTACAAATCCAATTAAAGCAAAACAAATAGGATATAAAGCAAAACAAGGATTCGTAGTAGCAAGAGTAAAGGAAAGAAAAGGATCAGGAATACATATAAGACCAAACAGAGGAAGAAGACCTAAAAGAATGGGTACAGTTAAAAGGAAAAGAGCAAAATCACATCAAAGACAAGCGGAAGAAAAAGCATCTAAAAAATACCCAAATTTAGTAGTCGTGAACTCATACTTAGCAGCTGAAGACGGAAACATCAAATTCTTCGAAGTAATAATGGCAGATCCGGAACATCCAAGTATCAAGAACGATTCAGAAGCAAACTGGGTAACGCAGAAAAATCAAAGGAACAGAGCACAGAAAGGAAAAACATCAGCGGGAAGGAAAGGAAGAAACATAGAAAAAGCTTGAACAATTTAAAAACCCAAAAGATTTAGTATGGAGAAATTAGCCCATTACCTCGAATTAAAAACACTTCAGTATCCAACGGAAGATACTTCTGAAGTAAAAAAAGCAATAAACACAGTTCTAAACATAGAAAAAGAAGAACTAAACGAAGAACTAAAAACAGAAGAAATAGAATCGCAATACGGGGCAGTAATAAAGAAACACGAATATAAAACCGAGAAGTGGAGTAAAGTAAAGGAGATAATGAAGAGAATTTTTCAAGAAATAGGTAAATTAGAGGAAATATATCAACACCTAGATTCGGAGAAAGGAGAATTCTACATAAGACTCGATAAACAAGAACTTCATCGAAGAAAAATCAAGCCACTGAAAAAAGGAGACGTAGTACATATCAAAGTAAAAATAGCTTCCTATCCATTCAGAGAGGAAAAAATAAAGAAGAATCTTAAGAAACTCTTAGAAGCAGATTAACATGTTTAAATTCTAAACAGGTAATGAAAATGACAAGAAAATTCCACGACTTATTAACCCATAGTAAAGAATGCGTTGAATACGGAGAAAAAAAATTAGGATATCACAAAGTTCACAGAGAAGATATAAACTACGTGGAGAAAGGATACAAAACAAAGAAGGATAAAATAAATGTACTCAAAGCAGGTGACTTGAAACGAAATAAAAAGATAGTTCGGACGAAGAACGCTGATGTATTATTAAATCCTGTGGAACCAAACAAAAGGCCCTTCGACACATCAATAGCAGAAATAGCGAGAGAAAACAACGTCACGGTAGCCGTAACAC
>JBMCFZ010000106.1:0-2829 GCA_048620055.1 archaeon
TTTGAAAGCTCTCTCTCTCGCCACTAGTTTCAAAATACTAGTCAGTTCTTTGTTTCTATCGCCTTTTCTTCTGACTTCGATTCCTATTTTAAGATCCCATTCCTGTAAGGTATAATCATCTCTATTCAACCCGAGAGAGCTAGAGAGCAGGCCCCTTATAGTGGTATATGGCGGAATAGGATATGTGGTGAGGTTACTGGTAGATGTGGGCTTTCGGAAGTTGGCAAAGTAAGGCAGGTGAGCATTGATTTTAATACCATACATAGCCATCGTATCAATTAGATATCTGGTCTATAGCCTCATCAATTGCTTCGGCTGGAGTGGTTATTTCTATATCTCGGTTCTCAAATATCTCTCTAATGGTTTCCTCGTTTTCGATTACTCCGTCGATCATACCAACTAATATTTGATCACTATAATTTGAGACCTCTTCTAGAATTTCCTCAAGCCTTTCTTCGTTCAATGTTTTGTTTCCATTTTCGAATTTGATCGCTTTCTGTAGTCGGTGATTATAAGTCTCCTGTAATGTCAATATTATCAAGTCTGGAGTAAAGTCAGTTAGTAATCGGGCTTGTTTTGAGTAGTCAGAGATCGATTTGATAGAATTCAGTATTTTTTTGATTCTACTGATTTTAGTTTTCTTGTCTACAATTTCTTCTAGAAGAACTTCTCTAGCTTCTTCAACTTTTTCTTTTGCTCCTACTTTTGCGACATCGATGGATATACCAGATTTATAAATGTTATTTCCTACTTCAACATTCACAATATCTCCTTCTAATTCTTCTTCCTCTTCTTTTCTGTGTTTTCTTGTCAAAAAATCGATGTTTGAATTGTCTTCAAAGGGCAGTAAACCAATCGCAGGCGCAACTTTCACTGACGATACTCTAGTGATGGCCCCACCTTTTCTATCACTTTCTGCAGCTCTCGTGGTCATAAAGCCAAACAAGTCACATAGCAGACATTTTTCAATTTCTCCACATGTTTCACCGTCTTCATCTGGAACACACATGTACTCTTTCTCGTCAAGCTTTCTACGAATTGCCTCTTTCATATAGTACCTCATCGCTTGACCTGAGACATACGGATATTCAACACCAGACTTTTTGTACTTTTTTACATCAATGTAATTACTTTCACCTTCTCCTGAGTTCAGATTGGTTAAATCGGTTTCCGATATCCATGTGGCATTTATTCCTTTTAGATTTTCCAAATCCATATTTTATTCACCTCTGTTTTCTAATTTTCCTATGGAATAGTACATAGAAGAATAGATTACTAACAGGTTTCTAATATCTTTCCATTCGTCCCTATTTGAATTCAAAATTTCTATTAAATCATTCAAAGCCCCTGGACTTATTTTTCCCTTTATTTCATCTTTATCTAATCCAGCCATCTTTCTCGAAACTTGTCGAAGAGCGTCCAACAAGTCCTCAAAATTTCTTGCTTTGTCTACTTTATACAATAACGTTGGTGCGTTTCCAGAAGTTTTTGCTATTATATTACCGACTTTCTTTATATGTTCTAAATTTTCTTTTTCTAATCCCATATCTTTCAACCTCCATTTTTCTAATAGTTTTTCTAAATTATTTCTAGCATCAGAGGAATATCCAACACTTCCACCATGCTTTGGTAGTAATGTCCTTGCGAAGTGATCAAAATCATCTTTGAGGTAATATTCGGATAAATTTTCTTTTATTTCATTAGTAATATCCCAATCTACATTTTGATTTTCATCATTAGTATCTTTAAAAAAGGTTACTTTATCAATAAAATGATTGTATATTTGAGTACCCTCTTCTAAAAGAGTTTTTAGAGTTTCCAATAGACCTTCTCTTACATTTATGTGAGTATTAGTTACATTTTTAACATTTCCTAAAGGTATCTTCAATATCTCCCAATCAGTACAAAGATTTTCTCCTTCTGTATTAAACAAGAATTTTTCATAGAAACAAAGGAGTGTTGAAAATTTCCCAGAAGTGTTTTCTGTGTCTTTCATGTCTGGTTTAACCTTTATATTAGAATACCTACTCTCATGATTAAGAAAATCGTAGTAAGAATTTCTGAAATCATTCAAAGAAACTAAATCTTTCATTTTTGGTAACAACACATAAGAATGATCATCTGAAATAAAGGTTCTATAAATCAACCCACGATTTCCCCAATTTAGTACGCCTATCATATAACAAAGGGGACAAAGATTATCATGATATGTTTTTGAGAATTTTAAATATTTATCATTTTTATATGATCTAACACCGCTAAGACTCTTAATCTTTGTCGAAAGAGGATTAATTGACTGTTTTAGTTTTAAGTATCGTTTGACTGAGTCTCCTTTGACATTGTATTGTCGACCACAAACTATACAATTTCTTTTACCTCCATCTTTCGTCAATATGTTGATCGAATTTTTTATAAATTCCTTTCTTTTTTCCTTGTCGAAAAATCTTTCTCTGAAACTTACTTTTCCATCAACTTTCTTTCCTTCTTGAAGAATTAGAAAATCTTTTTTCACTTCTTTTTCAACACCTTTATCATCTTCATCAATTACAATCAAATCATTTCGGGCCTGATCTATTTCTGGTATTAACTCTTTCACAAAATTTTCTTCATCATTAATTACGAATAAGATATGATCTGAAGTTAACTCTAAACCAATATCAAGATCTTCATCAATAGGTTCTAATATATTATAGAAAGTGATTAAACCATTGTCAAACCAAGAATCGTTGTAAAGAGAGATAGTAACCCTTTTTTCGTCACTCATGACTCAACCACCTCCACACATCCGAACCCCATCGCATTCTTCTCGCCGAAGCCAGCTTCGTACCC
>JBMCFZ010000107.1:0-2828 GCA_048620055.1 archaeon
GTATATATAATTATACTGATTGAGACACGTATGTTTTAAGTATTTTGAATCTCTCAATTAAATTAAATATTAATTGAACTGGAGATACTATGAGTCCAATGGCAGAGTGGTTCAAAAAGAAAAAGAAGAAGAGTAGGAAATTAAATCCTCCCATTAAAGATATAAGAAAAGAAAGATCTTCCAAGAAATCTAGGAAAATTTATCCCTCGATAGATAGTTTTGGAAATATTAAAGAGAAAAAAGGGAGAAAAGAAATAGTAAACAAGTTAAACAAGATACCTAAATCAGATGCAAGTAAAACTCTTAAGAAGGCCATGCGTCAAAAGAGACAGTTGTTAGATATCGCTGAAAAAAAAGGAAGAAAAGGGATAGCTGAAAAAATTGAGAGAGATTTAGAGGGTTTAGAGGAAATTAGAGAAAAAATCGCTGAAAAATCTTGAAAGTAAATATTTTTTGAAATTAGTTAAATTTTAAGTTAATCTATTTTGTAAACAGTAGTTTTTTCCCTTGCATTTATCTTGTCATTGGACTCTACAACTATCCTTGCTTCTCTTTTATTCTCCTCATCTGCTTCTTTGCTTTTTGCTTTAATCTCAATTATTTCAACAGGGTTGTAAGCTACTGGTCCTAGTATCGCTATTTTATCTCCTTTCTTCAATTCACCCACTAGTTCCAAAGTTATTTCTGCTTTGAATTTTTCTAGTTCTTCAAATTTCTTTATTGTCCCTATTTTTTCTCTTGACATCGTAATCGTTATTTAACCGTTTCTATTGGTATTTCCTGTTTCAATAATTCTTTGTCTTCCCATTCTACTTTTTCCTGATTTCTTTTTACTTTTATTAATCTAATTGAACTGTAATCTTCTTTTATACCTTTAAATAAGTCTCTTGCTTCCTCTTTACTTGGTTTTCGATCTCTCCATTGAGTACTTCTATCTATCCATTTTCCTTTCTTTTTTCCCTGTATTCTCCAATATTCTGTTTTATCCTTATTCATTTGAACCACTATTTCTTTCTCTTAGAGCTTTGAAAGGATTTTCAAGGTGTTTTTTATAGTATTCATTGACTTTTTTCTTCTCTTCCTCCGGGATATCTCTTATGTAATTATCATCTTGTAGTTTCTTCCCAGTTCTTTTTTCCCATTCCTCCGGAGGCATTCCAAATTCTCTCTGAGCTTTATCTCTATATAATTCAGGTAATACATTGAACGCGCAGAAAGGAACTACTCTTCCATCCGGAATTCCATAATGTATTACGCATCTTTCCACTCTATCAACATCGTAGTTGTATGGATCTTGGAAATGCATGAAACCTATGAATAGGGATTTATGATGGAATTCTTTTAGTGAGTCATAATTGTTTGCAGTTATTGCTTTTCTCAGAGATTTCATTAAATTAAGTCCCTTTGGTTGTTTATCTTCATCTATAAATTTCTTCATATTCAAAAGTAGTTTTATTCCTGCTTTTGTTTTTGCTAGTTTTTTGAGTTTTGATGTTTCTATTTCTTCTGATATTTTTTTCATGTAATCTAATAAACCCTGTACATCTATGAATCGTGTTATTGGAACTAACTTCTCATTTTCCTGATCTATGTACACATAAGTTGCTGCTCCACATGCGAAGTGTGGGCTTAATCGATACTTATCTTCTCCAGTTAACTGTTCTATTAAGTCACTTATTTTTGTTACAAATGGTATTGGGTAAAAATCGTCTTTAGTTATTTGTCCGTTTGTTTGTTCCTCTATTTTATCTATTGCTCCAGGTATCGTTATTCTCTGTTCCTCTCTTTGGTTCTTCGGCATTCTTCCAACTAAACTAACCGGTTGGAAATTTATTCCTCTTATTACGTCAAGATTTGAGGATGCGAAGTTAATTATGTTTCCTAGTTGATCGTCATTGTGTCCTCCTATCACTGTTGGTACTAGAACTATCGCTGATCCTGCTTCTCTAATATTTTCTATTGCTTTTGGTGCTTCCCAGTAATTCTTTGGATTTACCTGTGGATTAGTTCCGTCGAAGCTTAAATAATAGACATTTGCTCCTGCCATTCTCAATTTTTTTGCTATTCTAGGGTCTTCAGCTATGTTTATTCCTTCTGTATTCATTTGGATATGATCGTAACCTTCTTCTTTAAATATCTCCACAACTTCCACTATATCGTCTCTCACTAATGGTTCCCCACCAGTTATTTGCATTGCATTACACCCTACTGGCTCTTCTTGTTTCATTCTTTTAGCCATATCTCTTATTTGAGCCTGGCTAGGTTCGTAAATTGGTTCTCCTTCTTTTGCGAAGAAGAAACAATAGAAACAGTTTAAAGGACATCGGTTAGTTACCGCTATATTTCCTAAGTTGGTGTGAGATTTGTGTTTTTTACATATGCCACAGTTAAGTGGACATGAAATACTCTCTTCGTCTATATCAATATCAGGATTTTTTAATCGTTTTCCTTTCCAGTCAGCTTCCTTTGAAGCTTTGAAGTACTTTTCAGCATCTTCCCAATAGACTGATTGAGTTTCTCCATGTTCTTCACATTCTTTTTTCATTTTAACTTGGCTATCTTCGACATAGAGGACTGCGGGAACCCTCATGTCACCGAATTTTTCTGCTTCTACACATTCCGGGCACAGTGAAGTTATTACCCTGAATGCTTTTTCTTCAGGTTGATTTGTAAGGTTACTAACCTTTTCTTTTACTTCAGAGTCGTCTATATCGACGTTCTTACTAACTGAAACTTTTCCCGCATCTGTTTCTACTAGATGATCCTCTGGGTATAGCCTTCCTCTTATTATTTTAGTCATTTAATCACTAATTGAATCAGAATAAGAT
>JBMCFZ010000108.1:0-2825 GCA_048620055.1 archaeon
GTCCCAAGTGCAGGAAAGAAGGTGAAGATATTAGAGCTTGCTTACAAAGAAAGGTTCCTGAATTAGTTGATGAAGGTATGGAAAAAGAGGAGGCAGTAGCTGCTGCTTACGATATGTGCGAGGAACCCTGCAGTGAAGATGAAGATGTTGAAGAAAAGAAAGAAGAATCTGAAGAAGACACTGAAGATGAAGAGCCAAAAGAAGATGTTAAAGAATCGAAAGAAGAAGAGGAAGAAGAAGACAAAACACTTGCCGAAAAATTGAAAGAAGAGAACGAAAAAGAAGTAGAAGAGAGCGAAGGAGAGGAAGATGTATATAGAGCTTGTATGAGAAAACAAATGAAAAAAGGTAAAAGTTTGGTACAAGCTGCTAAAGCTTGTAAAAAAGAGTTAGATTTGGAGGACGTTCCAGAGGTTCAGTCTGGTTCGAAGTCCAAAAGCGAAAGTCAGGAGGGTCCAATTAACCTATCTGACGCAAACAAGATTTATAAGGAGTACCTTGACAAGGGCAAGGTTCTTCCTGCTCAAAAAGAGCAGTTTGTAGGTCTTGTACAAAGTTTAGGAAACCGAATTAATTTATCCGATTCTAATTCAAAGGTCGGCGGATTGGATACTTTAAGAAAGTTCCTAGACACACAACCCAAAGTAATTGATTTCGAAGAAAAAGGACAGGGAGTGCAGATGAGTGATGACTCTTCTTCTACAGACCAAACAGAAGAAGGAGAGATTCCTGAAAAAGCAAAAGAAGTCTTTTCTAAGATGGGTCTTTCTGACGAACAAGCTCAGAGAGCTTATCAAGAGGCAAAAAAACAAAAAGAAGAAGAACGAAAAGCTTCGGAATCAATTCTATGAAGATAAATCTTAATGATTAAAAATTATGGCTAAAGAAATTAAAAGGCAAGACGGTAAAATTTTGGCTTATCCCGTTGCTGACGGAGAAGAAATAGAAAAAGGTCAAATGGTAGTTTTAAATGATTCTGGCGAACTTGAAGTTGGGGCTGACTCTGCTGATAAAAAATTCGCTGGATTCGCTGTTGAACCAGCTGGTGAGCAAGGATATGTTAGAGTATTCAAAACAGGAGTATTTGAAGTAGAGCTTGATGACGGTGCTGACGCAGTAGCTGGAGACGAAGTCTACCTCGTAGATGAAGAAACAGTTACTGAAGCTGATGCAGACACAAGTGAATCTATTTCGGTAGGATTTGTTGCTGAAGCTGGAGACGTTGCTAGAGTAAGAATAGACAGAAAAGTAAATTAAAAGTTTTAAACTAAAATAAAATTATGTTAGTAAAAGGTGATATACCAAAATTGCTACTTGCTGGGATGAAGGAGCAGTTCATGGAAAGGTTCGACCAAATTGATAACGAACATGAAAGAATTGCTACTGTGATTGACTCTGAAAGTTCGTCTGAAACATATGCTTGGTTAGGAGGAACTCCTAAGATGAGAGAATGGAAAGACGAAAGAGTCCCTCAAGGACTTAAAGAGCACAATTACACTATCCTGAACAGAGACTTTGAGTCTTCTATTTCAGTAGATAGAAATGCATTCGCTGACGAACAATATGGTCAAATTGAAACTAGAGTTCAGCAACTTGCTGATGAGGCTTCTAGACACTTCGAAGAAATGGCTTTCACTCTCATTAACCAGGGTGAAAACGAAGTCGGAGACTCTGGAACTCTTTATTCGGGAGTAGATTTAAAAGCTTATGACGGAGAAGCTTACTTCTCTAGTAACCATGAGGAAGATGAATCTGGAACTCAGTCCAATATTGAGGACAGTTCAGATGCTGCACTTGACACAGATACTGTTCAAGCAGCTATTACAGCTATGAAAAGCTTGAAGGACGATAAGGGAAAACCCGCTCACATTAATCCTGACCTAATCGTGGTTCCTACGGATTATGAGTTTGCGGCTAGAGAAATTCTTAACTCTGCCTATTATCCTTCAGAAGGAACTGACACAGCTAAATTAGCTACGAATGTACTACAAGGAGCTCTTGATTTAGTAGAGAGTCCTTACCTTGACAGTGACGCATTTTATCTGTTCGACACAAACAGAGTTGTTAATCCTCTCATTATGCAAATGAGAAAACAACCTGAATTTACCAGTCTAACAGAAGGTACTGAAGCTGCATTTATGAGAAAGAAAATGTACTTCGGTGTTGACTGGAGAGGTGAAATTCTCTGGGGTGACTGGAGAACTGGATATAAAGTAGACACATCTAACTAAACTAGTTAGATAGTCCAGCAAGTTAATAAATAATCCTTGAGTCCTGCTCGAGCACTAAGGTCTTCCCCAAAGTGCTGGAGTAGGTGGGAAGACCTCAAGGTTTTAAATTAAAAAAATAATGGAAACTTATCGATTAATTGACCAAACACCAATTAGAACTAGAGAGTTGTTTAAATATCCGCGAGGAGCTGTGGAAAAAGTTTTGGGTAGATGGAAAGTAGCTCATGCTAGATGTCCTAATTGTGACAGATATATTACAATTTATAAGGACGATCTTAATTCATATGGCACAGGAACCAGGAAAGCAATGAAATGTACTTATTGTGAATTTAATAGAGTGATTGATTTTGGTGATGACTGTTTGACTATTTAATTTGTAATTTGTATAATAAATAAAAGTCGATTTATTAGTTAATATAAAATTTTATGTCTATTAAAAACGTTTCTAAATTAAAAACAGCCAGGGTTTATAATCCTGAAAAAGATTCTTATCACGAATTATCTGTTGATAGATTTAGAAAACAGATGAAGGGTTTAGGTTTTGATGATGAGGAAGTAGAAAGCAAAGTCGATGATAAGTATAGAGATCCTGCC
>JBMCFZ010000109.1:0-2820 GCA_048620055.1 archaeon
ACTCATAACTCATGGAAGGATACAAGTAAAAGGTAGAAAAATAACTAAGCCAGGAATAATAATACCAAAAGATCAAGAAAACACTATAGATTGGTACAAAGGACCGGTGGAAAATGCAAAAGGAGAGAAGAAACCTCAAAAAGAAACCATCGAGAAAAAAACAATGAAAGAGAAAACACCCAAACCAAAAAAGAAAGAGACAAAAGAGGAAAAACCTGAGAAGAAAGGAGAAATAAATTACGAAGAGATATCCGGGAAAAACATATCAGAGATTAAGAAAGAAGCGAAGAAATTTTCTGAAGAACAATACAAAAAACTCCTAGAAGCAGAAAAACAAAACAAAAACAGAAAAACAATGAAAAAATGGATAAACAAACAACTAGAAGGTGACTAAAAATGAGAAAAAAATGGGGAACAGCACATATACATTCATCAAATAACAACACCATAATCACGATAACAGATTCAACAGGATCAGAAACTCTAGCAAGACGCAGTGGAGGAATGATAGTAAAAGCAGATAGGAAAAAAGGAGAACCACATACAGCAATGGAAGCAGCGAAACAAGCTGCGGAAGAAGCTTATAAAAAAGGATTAAAAGGAATACATATTAAAATAAGAGCTCCCGGGGGACACAAAGCGAAAATGCCGGGACCAGGAGCACAAGCAGCAATAAGATCACTATCAAGAAGTAGGTTAAGCGTTGGAAAAATAGAAGACGTAACACCGATACCACACGATGGAACGAAAAAGAAAGGCGGAAAAAGAGGAAGAAGAGTATAGGAGAGGTTAAAATGAAAATAGAGAATATGAAAGAAAAAGGAAAAAAACTCGAATTCAAACTAAAAGACTCAACTCCCGCGACAGCTAACGCGATAAGAAGAACCCTCCAAAGAGAAATACCTACATTAGCAGTGACAAAAGTAAGTTTCTTCGAGAACACTTCAGCAATGTTCGACGAATACATAGCACACAGAATAGGAATGACACCACTATCAACACCTGAAGACTACGAATTAACTGAATCAGCACCATCAACAATGATGTCATTAACAGCAAAGGAACCAGGAATAGTTCACGCTGAAGAAATGGAAATAGAAGACCCAAAAGTAGAAGTAGTGAACCCAAAGATACCTATAATTAAGCTAAGAGAAAATCAAGAGATAGATTTAGAAGGAAAAATTGAACTTGGCCTGGGAAAAGAACATGCAAGACACAAACCATGTCTAGCAACGTATAAAACTCAAGTAGATAAAAAAGCAAAAGACGATCCTGAAACAGAATTCCAATTCACAGTAGAATCATACGTGAAAAAGAAACCAAAAGAACTACTTAAACAATCACTAGAAATAATTAAAGATAAAACAAATGAATTTCAAGAAAAAATAGAAAGCGGGGATGCCTGAGCGGTCAAAAGGGCATGGTTGAGGGCCATGTGGCTTAGTGCCTTCACGGGTTCAAAACCAAGAAGAGGTTCCGGCTTCTTCAGGTGAACATCCCGTTCCCCGCATCTCCACATCACACAAAAAGAGGATTAAAATGAACAAAAAAAGAAACACAATACAAAATCCAAGATTAAAGAACCTCATAAAAGAACTAGAGAAAAAAGAGGGAATATGGAAAGACCTAGGTGAAGAACTAAATAAACCAAACAGGAAAAGAGCAGAAGTAAACCTAAGAAAGATAAACAGAGAAACGGAAAATGGAGAAATAGCGCTAATACCTGGAAAAGTACTGGGATACGGAGAAATAGATGAAGATAAAAAAATAGAAATAGCTTCATTCACATATTCAGATAAAGCACTTCGAAAAATAGAGAAAACAAAATCAAAAACATACACAATAGAAGAAATGAAGAAAAAAGAACCATCAAAAGAAAAAATGAAGATAATTAAGTGAGTAAAATGTACGTAATAAACGGAAAAGGAAAACCACTTGGAAGAATAGCTTCAAAAGCAGCGGAAGAAGCACAGAAAGGAAAAGAAGTAAGAATCATAAATGCTGAAAAAGCGATAGTAGTTGGAAAAAAACAGAATATAATTCAAAAATACAGAGATAAATTCAACTTAAGAGACTTGGGAAACCCAAGAAAAAGCCCAAAAACGATATCAAGAAGACCTGATCTATTCGTAAAAAGAGTAACAGAGAAAATGCTTCCAATGGGAAAACGAAGAGGTAAAAAAGCAAAAAAAAGAATAAAAGCACACCTAGGAGAACCTGAAGGAATAAAAAAAGAATCAGATGATAAATTAGAAATAAAGACCGATAGACAACATATCACAATCAAAAAATTATGTGAAGAACTAGGATTAAAACAATAAAGAGGATGAAAAAATGGTTAAACACGTATTCAAAAAAGGAAAAAAGAAAAAAGCGGTAGCAAGGACAACCGTGAAGAAAGGAAAAGGAACTATCAAAATCAACAACCAACCAATAGATTTATACACTCCTGAATTACATAGAAAGGGAATAAAAGAACCAATAAGGATAGCTAAAGAAGTTCTAGGAGAAAAAGAAATGAAAGGGATAGATATAAGGACAAACGTAAAAGGTGGAGGGAAAGCAGGACAAGCAGCAGCCACAAGAACATCAATAGGGAAAGCATTAGTAGAATGGAGTGGCTCAGATGAACTAGAGGAAAAATACAGAGAATACGACAGGTCAATAATGGTGGATGACTACAGAAGAACAGAACCAAAAAAACCTATGAGAAAAGGAGCAAGAGCAAAGCCAATCAAATCCTACAGATAAAAACAATGCCCCAAAAAAGGTGAACAAAATGATGATACCGGTAAGATGTTTCAGTTGCGGAAAACCAAT
>JBMCFZ010000110.1:0-2804 GCA_048620055.1 archaeon
TCAAGTGTTTTGTAAAGTTGCCATTGCGGACAGTCTTCTTGTCTTTCATGGCTATCACAATATTGATATCTGACTCTTCTTATCGGACATCCCTTTCTATAATCGCAGGTCTGTCTGACTGGCTTTCTCTTCTTATCCTGTTGTAACATCTGCATAACTCCTCTGCTTTAAGTCTTTCTCCTCTATCTTGGAGTACATGTACTCCACGAAAAAATGCATAATCAGTTGGAGTCAATCCATCCCTTCCTTTGTTCAATTCGTATGCTTTCACTTTCAACCTATTTCCTAAGTAATGTTCAATCCCACTCATTTTTTTATCGCCGTCCTAGGTGTCTACCTAAATTTAAATCTAAGCCATTATCAGAAAGAAGGTAAGTTACTCTATTCAAAGTTAAATTGTTATTCGGTTGCTGTGTTAAAGGGAGCCTACTTGCAGTCATCCTTGATCTTCTTTTTCAGATCTACAATCAAGATAGGATACAGGTCCTTTACTCTAGGATTGGTGCTGTTTTGATACCAATCATCTATGGAATCAAAAACATCTTCCATATTAACTTTTGTTTTAGAATCTGCTTTTGGTTTTTTTGAGCTTTCTTCTTTGGTTCCTTTGTCTTTTGATTCCTTGCCTGAACTTTTCTTGGTTGTACTTTTTTTATTTTTCATTATTAGAGACCTCAATATACATTATAGTTTAGCTACTATTTAAGTTTTTGCCTAAACTTTTTCTAATTCTATCTCCTTTATGGTTTTCCAAATTTCTTCCGGAATAGAATCTTCATCTTTAAAATTGGTAATAGAAAAATCCTTCAGTTTTCCTCTGATGTGTAAAAATATATCCACATTGCCTTCTTCCGAACTTATTTCAGAATCTGATACGGTAAAATTTTTCAGAGTTAATAATTTGTATCCGTCCTCATGTAAAATTATTCGAAAATTCTCATCGACTCTAATTGTCTGATACATACAAGTTAATACACCGTTAGATATTTAAACCTAACTATAGGTGAAAAGTATAAAAATGTGTGTAGGAATAATTATTTAGCCTGTTTTACTCTGCAACGCAGAGGCCGGAAGGTGACGGGCTAAGGAAGTGATTGAAATGGAAAAAGGATTTCTATATCTAAATAAGGAAGGCTTTGAGGAAACAAAAGAAATTGCTAACAAACAAGCAAAAAAAATGGACGACAAAGCGGAAGACTGGGAATGGGAAGAAACAGACTTAAAGGTCTACGATTTCTGTGTGGAAAATGGTGTTCTCCGTATCGGAGCGGAAATGGAATTTGACGGCAAACACATAGCAAATACAGGTATCAATATAAAAGTAACTCCAGAGATTGCTGAAGACATCATAGAACATTACAGAAAAAAACTTGCTAAAATGAAAACCATACTGGAAGCAATGAGATAACACAGCTACCCTTTTTTTTATTTCTTTTTTTGTTAAAAATATAAATACTGCGAGAACTAAATAAATTCTTATGGGAACCTCAGAAGGAGACGTAGACCTCCAAATACAAGAACCTAAACTAACACCCAAGAAAAGAGATTTGCTTGGAACTGCAAGAGAATTTGTAGATTCTTTTTTCTACGATAGAAGACAAAGACGATTGTACGAAGCTATGGGTGTGAGTCCAAATAGTACTTTTTTGTTATATGGGCCTCCTGGATGTTTTTCTAAAGGAACAAAGATTCTAACACCTTCTGGGAAAAAGAATATAGAAGATGCCAATATAGTTTATTCCTATAATTTTGACACAGACAGTGTAGAGGCAAAACCCTGTATTGTAGTCCCAACACTAAAGAAAATTGTAGAAATTACTTTTGAAGACGGGAACACGATTAATACAAGTAAAGACCACATTTTTTATAGAAACAACCGGGTAATTCAATCAAAAGATTTAAATAAAGGAGATTATATAGATAAATATGAAAATAAGAAATTGTGTAATTTGTGGAAAAGAAATAAAGGTTTACCCCTCTCAAGAAAATTCAAAAAAATGTTGTTCAATGGAATGCCTGTCTACTTGGAGAAGCCAAAAATTCAAGGGAAAAGAGAACCCGAGCTACAAAAAAAATTTTCCAAAGGAGATATTCAAAAAATACAAGGAAGGTATGTCCCTAACAAAATTGGGGAAAAAATACAATATAGACCGTCATACAATAAAAAGACATCTAAAGGAAAAAGACTTAAGGATAAGAAGTTTCAAGGAACAATCGAGAATGGAAATGAAAAAGCCAGAGATGAGGGAAAAAAGAAAGAAACAAATGGCAGGAAAAGGAAACCACCAGTACAAACACGGAAAGAAAGTCGGTCAAAAACAGAACAGAAAAAGGTATCTAGAAGTAGCAAAAAAGAACAAAAAGAGGAAATGTGCCAATTGTGGAGGAAAGGGAAAGAAAAACGATTTAGTTGTTCATCACATAGATGGAGAGAATACAAACAACTCAGTAGAAAACTTAGTAGTTTTGTGTCAAGGATGTCACTCAAAACTTCACCTATCAAAATCAAATCTATCAGGTTTACTGAAAAAACTGAAGAAATGTTTGACTTGATTGTTCCTGGAACAAACAATTTTTTCTTATCTAATGGGATTTTAGCCCATAATACGGGTAAGACATATTCTATAAGCGCATTAAATAACACTGCTAATAGGGGTGTTATGTTTAAGAGAGCCAAGGGAGAAGAACCAGAAATAGGTGAATACAATCTCATAACATTTCCCTACGATATAGGTAAGTATGGAACCGCTTATGTGAATAGAGGAAGTAGGAAAATAGAGAGTTTTTTTGACCAAGCCTTATTC
>JBMCFZ010000111.1:0-2798 GCA_048620055.1 archaeon
GTATTGAACCTTGTCTTTTTCCTCTGATAAATCCTCTTATTTCTGCTCCTCTGCGTTTATAAAATCCTGTTGGTTAACAAAGCCAGATTTTTTTAGGATTGCCATAACATCTTTCTGTCCTAACTTTTTAACATTTTCTAAGTTAATCTCTGCTATTTCTCCGTTATCATTTTCTAAATTCCATTCTTGTATTACTTTAACTAGAACTTTTAAAGACATAGCCATCTTGTTAGCATTACTATCATAAACTTCTTCTATCTCTCCAATAGGAATATCCTCTTTGATTTTAACTTTAGAACCCTTAATAGAAGGTAATTCTATTGTTGTTGTTTTTGTACTTTCACTTAATTTTGGCATAATTCCTCTACTTTATTTTAATTTTTAAGACCTTACCTTCTTCATATCAATAAGAAGATTCGGTATTTGTTATTGTAGCTTCAATCATTTTGGCAGCACCTAAATCATATCTTCCTTGAAAGCTTATTTCTTGAGTTACTAATTCATCATTTCCTCCTGATTTTTCTATTTCTTCAAAGTAAGCTTTTTCAATATCTATTCTCATTGATGGGTTTTCTGACTCACTTCCAATAGTTGTATCAGTATCTTTTAATTCCATTCGGATAGCTTTAGTGGTGTTATTAAATACTAAGTCCTCATAAGTGTTATCTGAAAAGTTAGCAGTAAACGAACCACTTACTCCAAGTCCTAAATTATTTATATCAGATGGTTCTTTTCCAGATTCAAAATCGTGGTCTCTTTCTAAACTTTCTGGAGAAATATCAATACTAAATGTTTTAGCAGGAATATCATCTCCGTCATCTAATCCTCCACCACTATCTGCTGTTGTAATTGTAAGCATATTAGGAGTGAAGTTTACTTCATCTGTATCAAAACTAGGAGTATCATCATTACTTACACTTGATTTTCCTGTAAAGCTCATTTCTGCATAAACTTTTTCATCTGCCTCAATATCAATATCTAAGCTAAAACTTTCAAGCATTCCAAGTGGAAAGGCGTATTGGTTAACATCATCTTTTCTAATCATTGTTAAGCTTTGGTGTACTGGGTCATTTTTTACGGTTATAGTGTGAGTATAAGTTTGGTCACCGTTATCAGAACTAGAAAGTGAACCAAGTAGGTTTTCTAGTATTAACGGCATTCCATTTACTCCAACTAGGGCAGTTATATCCCCTTGAGAGTATTTTCTAACTTGTTCTATGTTTCCACTTTGCTCAATTCTTCCATAAGCAGGAGCATCTGTTGTTTTCTCATCTCTTTGTTGCACTGAAAAGTCAGTAAAAGGATACCAGTAGTCAGCAGTTGATTCTGCTGTTCCTCTAGTATCTTCTTTGGCTAATCCAAAGTATTGTTGTCTTCCTATAAATTTACTCATTGTTATTTGTTTTTAATTTTTTTCAGTGCCTCCTCTTTATTCTTTCCTTCCGCACTTTCACCTAATGACGGAAAGGAATAAGTTTTCTTCACGACCTTTTTTGAAGACTTCTTTTTTTTAGAAGCCTTTGAAGATGAACTTGTTTCTTCTTTTTTCTTTTTTGTCATTTTTCTTAATTTAAAATTAATTTATGACCTTTATCTTTGTTGGCTAAAATATGCTTGGATTTCTATATTAGATTGTATCGCAAATTCTTCAGGGGGACGGTTTGCTATTCCGAAATCCGCTACTGTTACTGAGCCGACATCAGTAAATAGCGGAGGGTCAATTGCTACATTATTTCTGATTAAGTATAAAAGTGATTTTTCCTCAAGTGTATAATCATCATTTCTACCTGCAATGATTTCATATAACTTATTCATTGAATCTATTATTGCGTCCCCCTTTCCTTGCCAATTAGAACGGATATCAGTAACTACGCTTAATGTTATTGATATTCTATGCTCGTCCGTCTGATTTGTTTCTTCCGTTAGCTCTTGTCTATCATAAGTAGCAAATACTGCTGGTAGTTTTGTAGTATCTAAATTGATTTCAAAAGGATCTCCTATCTGATAAGTTTTAATATCATCTCTATTATCTTTTATTAAATCTAAATATTTTTGCAAAATTGGGTCTTTATACATATTTATATTGCCGTTTTATCGGCTTTACCTAATTTTCTTTCAAACTCATTATGGAACTTTTTAATTATTATTTGTCTTCTTATTTCATCTAACTTCATCATAGCCCTGCGTGGTAAGTTGCTTCTTCTCGGCTGGTTAGACTGGTGGTATTTAAAATAATCCTGTGTATTCCAGACTGCTACCATTTTAGGAGTTGCCGTGTGAGTAAAACCTCTTTTCATTTCTCCTGACCTAATCAATGGAGTAGTAGGATAACCTTTTCTTGCTTTCTCTCTTTTAGTAGCTTCTGATAATGGTTTCCAAGGTTCTCCAATTACTGCTCCCTTAGTGTTAAATACTTCTCCACCGAAAAACCCTTCTAAATATTTCCCTATCTCTTTAAAAGGTCTGTGCCAATTTTTTACTTCACCTGATATTTTTCTTAATCTTGCTGAAACCTGCTTTTCTCCTTCTATTGAAAAATTAAGGTTAAGTGGCATAACTATAATTTAATTTATTACTTTTTTGTCTATTTGTTTCAACCTATAACGGTTGTAAATTATCTAAACTCCAACAGTCTTTAAATTCTTGGTCTTCTGGTTTTTCAAAGTCAAACGAACTTTTTGGTTTTATATGGTCTATCTCCCAATAATCTCCGTAATTGCCCCAATTCATCTTGTCTGTAAATTGGTTTTCTAAATGTTCTTTTAACTCGTTAAAAGTATAACCTACTAAGTCTTCAC
>JBMCFZ010000112.1:0-2744 GCA_048620055.1 archaeon
CTCGTATTTTCAAATCCCGTGGTTCACTGAGCGTAAGCGAAGTGGACCCAGCGGGCATTGTATTTACGGTTCAAAACACTTATATAATTTTATCACGTTATTTGAAATATGCCTCTATTAGACTACGAAGGAAGACATAAGCAAATAGTGGAGAAAGTCAAGGAGAATAGTGAGGTTTCAGAAGCTAATAAACAACTTTTCGAAGATTATCATAGATACCTACTCTTACAAGATTACTCCCCTGCTCACCTTCAGAAACTCCTATCTCATCTAAAACTAATTGTAGAATATGTAGAATTTGATTTAAGAGATGCTGAAAAAGAGCAAATAGAAAAAATAGTAGCGTGGGTTAATTCCAGAGATATAGCTGAAGCAACAAAACGTCAATATAAGATAGTTTTAAAAGTAGTTTACAAGTGGTTGAATGATGGAGAATATCCAGAAAAGGTAAAATGGATCAATACAACAGAGAAAAAAAGAAACGGGAAAATACCAGAAAAAATGCTCACAGAGTCAGATGTGAAGGAATTAATTAAACATGCTTCAAACCCCAGAGATAGAGCCTTGATCAGTTTACTCTGGGAGACAGGGGCAAGAATAGGAGAATTGATTGATTTAACTATTGGTGACTTTGAAGATCGTGAAAGAGGGTTAAAAATAGTTATCTCTGGGAAAACTGGCCCTCGAAGATTACCTCTAGTAAGCAGTGTACCAGATATAAGAAATTGGTTAAATTCCCATCCTAGAAAAAACGAAAATGATGCACCTGTATGGGTCAACATTGGAACAAGAAATAATGGAGAAAAAGCAGAGTATAGAGCATTATTGAAGGCATTAAACAAAACAGCAGATAAAGCAGGAATAGATAAACCAGTAAATCCTCATCAATTCAGACATAGTAGAGCAACATTTTTAGCTAATAGATTTACTGAAAGTCAAATGTGTGAATGGTTCGGATGGGTACAGGGTAGTGATCAGCCTGCTAGATATGTTCACTTATCAGGGCGAGATATTGATGAGGCTTATGATAAAATACATGGATTAAAACAAGAGGAAGAAAAGGAAGATAAGGCAGAATTATCACCCATAGAGTGTCCTAGATGTGAAGAGCAAAACTCTCCTGATGCTAAATTCTGCCAGAGATGTGGTCAAGCTCTTAGTATTGAAGCTGCCCAAGAGATAGAAAAGAAAGAAGAGAAAGTGTCTGATGAATTTGTTACAAAACTTAAAGATTCTTCTGAAGCCATAGAGAAATTAAATAAAGCTTTTGAGCTTGTTGATTTGATTGATAAAAATGATGAACTTGTGGAAGTATTGGAAGAGAAAATCTCTTAAAAAATATTATTACTTCTTTCTTTCTTTAATTTGATTTATCTGCCATGTAGTTGAACGAAGACCAACTCTTAGGAAAAGAAACTGCATGGCTAGATAATGAGGAAATTCTTCAACTAAACTATCATATACACTATTTAGATCTTTAACATCTGAAGGAAAGTCATAGGCGGTATGGGAAGAGAGGTTATCATTAGGTCGTGGCCACCCAAAATATTGTACTAACGGTTTTTCTCTTAATTTGTCATAATCATCTTTACATAGATTAGATTTTTCTATTTTAGTCAGAAAAGAGTAATAATTCTCTCTCATATATTCGTCCACTCTATCTCCCTTTTTTAATAATAAGAATGGTAATTGTAATGGAGCAGCTTTTCCATCATAATCACTCAATTGAAGTAAAAAAAAGAGGATTTCTATATTCAGATTCAAATAATGGCGGAGTATGCATTGATAATTAAACTCATCTTTAGGAAGAAAATCATATGGTTGGAAATATGATTGGGAGCTACTGATATATTCTATAACCTTTTGAGGTTTAGGAGATAGTTTTGGCATAACATTTACGATAAGAGAATGATACAAAGGGCTTGGATAGAAGGTTTGGTCTTTGATTATTCGGCCCTCATCTTGATAAATGTCCTTGCCTCTCACGGTCCAAAAGTACATCCACCAAATAGTTTCTGGGCCTAAATTACACTTAAATAAATCTTTGAATTTTTCAGAATAACCAGCAGCCAAATTATATTCGGAAAATACCACTTCAGGGTTGACATAAAATAGCTCCTTTGGTCTCCCCCGTCCATCCGGTTTTTCGCTTATTCTGACCAACAATCCCCTATCTTCCATTTTATTAAGATCCTTACTTAATGATGATTTAGTGTGGAATTTAGGGTATTTATCTGTATCCCATATTCCCTTTTCTACTGCTTCGCTAAATTCTTCTACAAGATCTTTTCTTGCACTGGGATTGTGAAGCAAATACATGTACAAAATTGAGTATCTATTAGTTTCAAATTTATGTGGTGATTTTTTCTTATTCCATTTTTTAGATTTATTGAGGAGAAATATATTTCTTGGCGGTTGATGGAATCTTGATAGTTCATCGCTTACCATGTATAGTAAGTTAGAATATTCCACTTTATAATCTTTTTTAATTTAGTAACCTATTTTCTAATTTTGGTTTATCATATTCTAATTTTACCTTTTCGATTATAGTTAAAGAAAGTTCAAAAATAGAATATCATTTACTATTCTTTTCATTTAATTAATTAAATAATAATATAAATCACAATTACTAATATGGTAATAGATAATCATGAGCAGTCTCACTGAGGCGGAAAGAAGAAAATCTAGACTTTTAGATGTAGTCAAACATGGGAATCGAGAAGCAGCAGCCATGGCTTTAGCCC
>JBMCFZ010000113.1:0-2715 GCA_048620055.1 archaeon
TCTTAATTCCAATTCCTTTGATGACTATAGACGGATTATATCCCTATCTGTTGGGCTTAATAAGCATTCAATCAATCATTTACTCAAATCAGTCATTATTTTCTAAATCAAACAACAATTGAATTCCGTGGAGGCCCTAGTACGGCTTGTCTGAGCTAATATCTCCTGTAAAAATACAGGAACCTCGGTCGTGAGTTGTCTCCGTTAGGACAGTGCTCACATATCTCGGATTTCTCACCTCGATTAAAAATATTTCACCAATTCCTTTGGTCGAATTTCTCAAGGCACCGACCAGCCCTATGTTGGACCTGGGAATCATAGATTACTCTATCCCAGTAGCTCATATCTCTTGTTGAGTTAGATTTAGTTGTTAAAGTATTTCGTCTTTCTCTCACTTCTACAATCTAAGTATACAATAAATTCAGTTTCGTTTCAACCCCTGTCTTCTTTCTGACTTTTTCTTTCCTTATCTTACCCCTAAGTTTAGCATACAAAATCATTTTTGTCAAATCAGGTTCATTTTTAGCTAACAAGAAGCCACAAGCCCCAACACCTGAAACTTGTGAACTGTCTTGAGAGGTCGGTGATGACCACTACAAAGTGACAGCCCAGATTGTTTTTATCTTGGCAACCTCTTGTTAACTGAAAATGTTAATGTTCTTTTATCTTATTATAATCTTATCATATGAAACCGTTTTTGTCAAATCGAGAACAAATATCAGCAGGAGAACGAGAAAAAAGTCGAAAAAACTCTATGCTTAGATTTTTTAGAGTTAGTCGGTAAGGCCTAAGCACTCCCCTGCTGGTATCTGCTCTCAATCTCTTATCTTACTATAATACTATCATAGAATCGCTGAGTTGTCAAATAATTATAGAAACCCTCTCACATCCATTCTAAGCTCTATATTTTTCAAGATACCCTATTATACCTATTGACGATAAAAATGGCTCTAACAGCCTCTGAGAGGCTCTGTGTGGATATTAAGGACCTGTCTTACCTCTATATTTAATTACTTTAGTTAAAATGTCTAAAAATTTGACAGAATCGAGTTTTTATGATAGTATTAGGTAAAGAAAGGTCGAAGATTATTAGTTAAGAAAAACTTATGAAAACTAAATACAATTATCCAACAAACGAAGAAGGAGAGTACATTTGTCCTGAACTCGGTGCAGATTGTCCTAATGCTATTGAAGTAACAACTAAAAGAGCTGTTAGAAATCATATGAAAAAATATCACCAGGGAGAAACACAAAACAACTTAGAAACTGAAGAAACTGAGAAAGCAATTGATGTCCAGAGAAAAATGGCAGAGATTAGAGATAGTGAAAAGAGCGAAGAAGAGAAAATTAAAGCAATGGAGGAGATAGTCAAAGAATATAATGAAGCACTTATTAACCTGGGAGATGATAGAGCAGAAATTAACTATGATGTTGATTCTGATTATATCCTTTTAATAGGACTTTCAGATTTACATTACGGTAATAAAAATGTAGATATGGATTATGTTGATAGACTGATTGACTATATTGAGAATAATGAGAATGTTTATTGCTTCCTTAACGGTGATATAATCGATAACTGGGTAAAACTTTCTCCAAATGGAGGAATTTACGAACAGGTTCTTAATCCTGAGTACCAGTTAGACATTATGAACACTAAACTGAAACCGATTAAGAATAAGATTGTAGCAGTCGTCACGGGGAATCACGAAAATAGGAGTAAAAGACAAGGAGAGAGAAATCCTGCTAAAGTAATGGCAAAAGAATTAGGAGTGCCTTACTTAGGACACGGTGGTAGACTTATATTTCACTTTTCTGGTGGTGCAAATTACGTTGCTCACGTCAGACACAGATATAAGTACAACAGTAGCATTAACCCTACTCACGGATGCGTTAAACTGGTTAGAGAGAAAGATGCTGAAGCAGATATTATCGCAGTTGGGCATAATCACGAACCTGCAGTTGCTTCTCACTTTATTAGTGGTAAACAAAGAAGTTTAATCAGATTTGGTTCTTCAATGCCTTCAACTTCATTTTCTGAGTCCTTAGGATACGCTGATACTCCACTGAAAGCACCTTGTGTTGTAATGAAAGGAGACAAGAAATCACATCACCCATTCCTTTCTATTGACATAGCTGAACAATACCTGAAAAGAATTTAGTCTTGAGGGCTGGGCTAGATAGCCTGGCTCTGAATATTAAATTAACCAATAAATACGATGTATGAACAAATAAGACAATTAGAGGAAGAGAGGTCAAAACTACAAGAAACACTATGGATGAGTTATGATTTTGACACTCAATTTGAAATAAAAACCAGAATTGAGCAGATTGATAGACAAATAGAAGAATTAAGAGAAATGATGAAAGAAGATAACCCTGTAAAAAATACAGAATATAAAGATGCAGTGGTTGAAATTATTAAAGAGAGTGAATTAAAGGGAGAGAAGACACCTGCTTATATAGGATATACAGCTGACGAAGAAAAAGACATCGCATTTTTCAGCGATGCCGACTTGGAGGAAGGAGACGAGGTTGAAGTACAAATTACAGGGACGGTCCCTTCTAAATATGATTATCTTATGGGTAAACACGCAGGAGGATTTATTCCAGAGATTTCAGTAGATAGATTAGTTAGGTATCTAAAGAAACTTAACGAGTAAAAGTCTTTCTTTCTTCGAATTCTTGTTTCTTTCCCTTGTTGTAATTTTGAAC
>JBMCFZ010000114.1:0-2712 GCA_048620055.1 archaeon
ATCTAGGGGGTTTACCCCTACCTCTTTTTGCTTTTCTTTGTTCCTTTTCTCTCATTTCTTCTTTCCATTCGTAATATTCGCCCCATTGATAAAACTCTGAAATACTCATCTTATACTCTAACTCCCCAACAGTCATACCTAATTCTTCAGCTAGAGTAAATAAAAATAACCTGTCAGGATTCTTCTTTAGTTTTTTGAATCGCCCTCATCTTGTTGATTCATTAATCTCATACCAACTTGAGCTAGTTTATCCACAAAAGAACCTGCAGGTTGTTCTAATAACATTGGAATATCCTTTTCAGAGAATACTTGTTCATCAGTATCAGGTACATAAGTACAATATACAACAACAAGTATTTGCATTTGAGATATATTCATATCATTATCAACACCATCTTGACTAAAGGATATACCAGAACCTGATATAATTTTACCTCTAGTACCTACCGATGGTTCTCTCATCTCAAATTCTTGCCCATCAATTTCAACTATTTCACTCTTAAATTCGGGAGATTTTCCAACTGTTATTTCACGTAATTTATTTTTTATTTCTGACATCTTAATTAACAACTCCTTATAAAATTTATTTTTAATCTCGGTGTAGAATTAACTTGCCCGACCAATATAATGAAGGGGTGAGAAATTAGGAGGGAAACCCATATTTTCAATTTCTGAAATTACGAATTTCTACAATTTATCCTATCACTCCACCCTACGTTTATTCTCTGTGAACCTAAAACTCTTGAATTTCTTAACGATAAAATAAGTCCAAAAGATTTAAATTCTTTTAATCGATACCAACCTCTAATAAATTTCTCCTCTGATAGATAGTAGTCCACTAAATACCCAGTTTTTTCTAATTCTACCTCTTTTTTCTCCCTTCTACTCAAGGGTATATATAAGTACCCTGTAAAGCCTTTAGGGGAAGAATTTAGCGTGATTTCCCCTTTTGAAAAAGAGTAGGTAGGGTAAGGTATATTAACAGGATAAAAACTCCCTTTCACCCTAATTTCAGCCCCATCATATTGGGGTAATTTTACCCTTCCGAAGAGAGTATCTATTTTGGGTTTGGAGGGAGTGGAAGGATGGATTATTTTTACCTTCTGCCAGACTGACCTCAATTTATCTGTACTCCAAAATTCATTATCCTTTTTCTTTGGGATTGTTTGTGAGAAGGGGGTACTTTCCCCAACGTCATACAATTTTACTTTGGTATCCATCCTCCTAAATTCTCACCCCTTTTGGTTTACCTCTATTTGTTTTCTGCTCTATTAGGCAGTTACATCTTCAGGTATTTCACTGATAGCTTCCCAATGAATTGTAGAAGTGGACTGAAGAGTACAATCAACAGTTTCTAAGTCGCCAACACCACCAGAATGGTCTAAGTTTTCAGCAATAACTCTTCCAATATAACCTTCATCATCCTCTTCAACGTCATCTCCAGTAGGGATATTTGGTATATAAACAACCCAAATAGGTTCTCTATCTATATAACTATCTCTAATAATTTCGTAAGCATCGTTCTCTGGTTTATAGTTTAGAGTAGTACCAACACTCCACTCTCTCAAACCAGTAATATTTGATCTTGCGTCTTGTGAAGTTAAATCAGTATCATCTAAAAGTTCATTTGCGAGATTTAAGTTAGCATCTGTACCAGGTACTTCATAGAGAGCTTCAATTATATCTGTTTCATCATCAAATGCAGTTAAATCTCCATCTGAATTAGTTTTTCCGACAAGGACTATTTTTTTAAACGCAGGTACACCATGTTCTTGTGTTTCCCATGTTGCCATAATCATCACCTCCTATTAATTAGTTAAATAAGACACTTCCATGTAGAAAGTTTGATAAGATGCAAATCCTTCAGGATATTTATCTGTATCAGGTTGAAAAGGTACTATTGAATTTATTTGTAGAATATTTCTACATGAATAATTTTCTGTTTGAAAGATAGATTTATGCAACGTTTTCTTTATTAATTTTTGAATGTCTATTATTTCTTTAGGATCTTTAGAATATGTCCAAAAATCCATATTGGGGAGAACTGCCCATTCAAAAGCGTTTTTTCCTATTGTTGTATTTTCTTCAATATCCATACCTCTTATTGTTATATAAGGATAAGTGGCTTCAGATGGAACTTTAAAAGGAAATACTTTGCTTTTTATAATATCGTTTAAGTTTCTACCATCATCTAATTCAATTGTAGAATCAGGGTCAATTAAGGCATCTCGTAATTCATCTAAGAATTCTATCATTAGAACCAAGTCCCTTCATCTAACATTTGACGATATTTGGCTTCATTTTCTTTGAAGGTTTCCCTCCATGCTGGTCTAGCATCCATATTACTTGTACCTTCTTCTAACCAAATAGCTCTTTTTAAAGGCGACCAAACAGAATACTTAGCGAAGAGGAAAGCCCCCCTTTTGGTAACTCTAACACTATCTCTCAATTCACCTGATCTCGGTGCAGGAGGCTCACCGGGAGCTGATGCTGTATATTTTCTTCCTTTATAATGGTAGGTTTCCCCCGAACGTTCTGGAGGGACATCTAATTTATTTTGTAAATCATTTTTATATTCATTTGCTATCTCTTCTAATTTAAAATCTACTTCCTCTGATAAACTTTGTGTTACTCGAGAAGTAAAAGATTTAAATCTTGCCATTTAGCTCACCTCAATTCTCTGCACTTCACATTCAAAATGATGGTCTAAAT
>JBMCFZ010000115.1:0-2673 GCA_048620055.1 archaeon
GATGAAAGATCAATACGATAAATAAAAACTTCTTCTCAAGAAGAACTATGCTTCATACCATATCCAAGTATCTTTGATTTCCTTTATCTCACCTGGCTCTATACCTTTATCTTCCAGGAATTCCTTCACTTTATCTGTAATATAGAAATCTGTTTTGAAGTCCTTATGTTCTAAGGTGTTTATCTTCTTTTCATTTACCATATTTATCTCCGCTAATCTTATGTCTTCTTCTAATCTGTTTTCTTTTGTTCCTTTTATCTTCACTATTCTTATCTTTTGACATTAAATCACCCCTGTATTCTAGATATCTTTCCCTTTTTCCTCCTCTGTTACACTATATCCAATTGTTAGTCATTCAGTTATTTCAAAGTAGATGGGAAAAACTTGAAATAAATTAAAGTTTCCCTTCTCTGAAATCCTTAATTCTACTTCTTTTTCTTACTCTTCTTCTCATCTTCTTCATCCACTTCTTCATATACACATTTCAAAGTGTTGAAACTTAATCTTGTCATTTAATCATCCTCCCAGCTATATTCTTGAACTATTGAGATTTAAAGTTTTGCATTTATTTTAGACTGATTTTTTAAAGAACGGTGAATTAACTATAAACATGGATTACTCAAAGTTGGGTTATTTGGGATTCCTGGGATTTTCAGGTTTCTTAGGTTACATCGACCCCAGATTCTTCCAGCTCTTTTTCCTATTCTTCTTGTTCTTCCTGAGTTTCTTACCCGGAGAAGAATAATAAGTTAAAATGAGCTTGGTAAAATAATACTAGGTGTAATAACATGAAATCTAAGAACGTGAACCTTAAGAAGGAAAAGTTACAGAGGAAGAGAAAAGAGTTAAAGGAAGCAGAGGTAAGAGAGGATAAGAAAATGCAAGCCTTACAGCACAAACAAATTTCTAATATATACAGTAAGATGGGAGAAAATAAGAAAGCT
Organism: archaeon; assembly: GCA_048620055.1. Classification (GTDB taxonomy): domain Archaea; phylum B1Sed10-29; class B1Sed10-29; order B1Sed10-29; family B1Sed10-29; genus B1Sed10-29. The sequence goes on from JBMCFZ010000115.1 coordinate 945, forward strand.
AAGAAGCATAGAAAAAGATCAAAGGAACTTTTAACAGAGATTAAGAAAAATAGATTATAGAAACATTGAAATTAATTCTTAAAAGTAATTGAATTTACAAAAAACGAAGGTTTATACGTGGAGAGCTGTATAATAGTAGTGTAGGGGAAATTAGAAGCTTTTTTCTAATTCTTAGTAGGATATTAAGAAAGATTTTCAGTTCCCCTACCTTTCCAATAAATTTATTTCTCAATTAATTCAACTTATATAGTACCTTAACCAAGCGTTTTATTCTTCTTTAACCACAAGATAGATATGAATATATTCATTTTAGATGAAGATCCCGTGAAAGCAGCTGAAATGCAGTGTGATAAACACGTAGTTAAAATGCCTTTGGAAACAGCTCAGATGCTCAGCACAGCTCACCATGTCTTAGGAACCGATGTAGATAAAGAAAAGATTTATAGGAAGACTCATGTAAACCACCCATGTACAAAATGGGTTAGAGAGAACTCAGCCAATTACGAATGGACGGTTGAACACTTCAAAGCACTTTTAAAGGAATTTAAGAAAAGGTACGGTAAGAAACATGCTTGCAGTGAATTGCTTCCTAAATTGAGTAAACTGCCTAATTTCCCTGAAGATAAACTCATTGATGAAAGAACACAGTTTGCACAGGCCGTTCCTGAGGAATATAAAAAAGAAGATCCTGTTGAAGCTTATAGAGAGGTATACATGAAGGAAAAGTCAAAGTTCGCATGTTGGGATAAATTAGGGAATAAACCAAGTTGGTACACCGACAAATACAATAATGACTGAATCTAATTTCGCTCATATTGGAGATAATAATGTAAATTACTTGGTAGATATACACAAATCTTTTTTCAGCATCTATCTAATATCTTCAAATGATCTTTGTTTTTAGTGGTGTTTATTCGATTTTGTTTGTTTTTATTAGATTTTCCATCGTAAGATATATATAAGTTAAGTTCTCTAATTTTATTCAGAGGGGAATCTATGGAGAGGTGGAAGTATCTATCCGAACTCGGATTTAGAGAGTATCAATCAAAAGCCTTAGCTTGTCTTCTTCAAGAGGATAATTTGACGGCTGAGAAGATATCCAGCGAGACAAGTATCCCTTACTCAAGAATTTATTCCGTATTAAATAATTTAGAAGATATGAACCTAGTGATTTCAAATAGTGAAAGACCTAAGAAGTATAAGATAGAGGATGAGAATAAGATACTGAGTTACGTGGTTGAAAAGAAGAGAAGAGAGCTTAAAAGGATAAAGCAAAGAGTAATGGAGACCAGGGAAAAATTCACCAGTATTGGCTTCAGTGAAATGAAGATGCTGGACGATTATTAAACCTTTACATAGATTTATTTTTCACTAATTTCAGGGAAGAACAGTATTGCAACCAAGCTACATGCGTAGGTGTTTCTTTTTGGCCTTTCTTCAACTGATTTGCTTATTATTTCCTTTGCTCTCCAGTTTCTGAAGCTGAATACTTCTCTTACTGATTTTATCGCTCTTTCTTCAAGTTCCTTCGCACCCATTCCTTTTTCAGAGTATTCCATGAATATCCCTGCATGGTCATCTTCAGGTATTCCTACTGCTACTGCAGAGGACACTGTTTCCAGTTTGGATGTTTCGTATTCAAACGCCATTGGTATGAATCTTCCTTTGTTTGTTTTCTCTCTAAGTTCTTCTCCCGCCATTCTTACTTCCCATGTTGGTGGAATGAATG
>JBMCFZ010000116.1:0-2638 GCA_048620055.1 archaeon
TCTTAGTCCTTTGTCATCTCCATGTATTGAAATCATAGCTGCAAATATTCTTCCCACTGCTGGTCCGAAACAGGTTTGCCATGTTTTCTTTTTCTCTCCATCTCTATCTTCGTATCTTATGTTGAATTGTTCCGCGAAGTTAGTTCCTAGTAAATGAGTGCTTGGTATCTGCATTAATCTCCCGTCAGGCATTAATGCATCTGCTCCAAATGTATAAACTGCTCCTGCAAACTTATCCCACTCTGGTCTCTTGAAGTAGTAGAATGGAACACCTAGTTTATCTTTGATTACTTTCTGAGCTATTTCTATGTCTTCTCTTACCTGTTTCTCTGCTTCTTCTCTACTTTCAAATGCATTATGAGCTTCTATCCATTCGAATTCTCTGTCCCTTAGTAATGGCCTGGTGTGTTTTGTTTCATATCTCCAGGTTGGACATCTTTGATATATTTTGAGAGGTAGGTCTCTGTAGCTCTCTATCCATTTACCATACATAGTGTACATTACGGTTTCACTTGTAGGTGTTAACCCTAGTTTTTCAGGTAGTTCCTTTCTTCCTCCATGTGTTATCCAAAATACTTCGGGTTCAAATCCTTCTATGTGGTCCGCTTCTTTTTGCAGTATGTGTTTTGGTATAGCGTTTGGAAATCTGGCTTTCTTATGATCTGTTTTCTTTAGTTCTTCCTCTATCATTCTCTGTATCTTGTCTTCCATGTACTCCGCATTAGGTTTGTGCGCGATGAATCCTTTAGCTGGGTATCTTTTATCTATTAGGTCAGCTTTCTTCAGTATTTCATCGAACCATTCTGAGAAGTTTTCCTCTTTATCTATATCGAATTTTACCATTTTAATCCTATTTTCACTGGAGATCTTAAGGACTTTATTCTTCTTTTATTCTAGCTATTTCTTTATAATCCATTACTTTTTTAACTATTACTATTTGTCCTTGTTTTATTTTGTCTTTTAGATCTTCTGGTTTTTCTAATTCAAAGTTTTCGTATGTCTCCATATCCATCAATTGAACTTTGTCTCCCATATCTGCTATTATTTGTGCTTCTTCTCTCATTACTCTTGGTATTTTTATCCTGCTATCTACAGGTTTAACAAAGCTGTGTCTTGATCCGTCTATCAATGATTTTCCTTTCACTCTTGCTTTGGCACTTCCATGTTTACCTGATTTACTTTTTGACATTGAATTGATTTTACAAGGATGTTCGTCTATCATTGCGACTTTTCCTTCTTTTAAATCTCCAACTTCTCCTAATTCGTATCCTGCCATGTTTTTTACCTCCTTGGATATCTTTCTTTATTCCTTTTTATTTTGCCTTTGTATTTTTAATTCATCTTGGTTTTTATCTTTATTTCTATTTTTCTCTTTCTCTTCGTCTTCTTCGTAGTTCTTTATTCCGAGGTAATAAGCGAAGATTAATCCTATTATCGTTACCACCCAGAATTGGAAGAATCTATCTATAACTGTATGTACACCTGCTCCTTCTGTTGCTATTCCCACTGAAGCTATCATTATCATTCTAGTACCTTCTATTGCTCCCAGTCCTCCGGGTAGGAAGGGGACCATTCCAGCGGCTCTTGAAACGAAGATAAGTGAAACTAGTAGAGCAGGATTTACTTCTAAATTGATTGCTAGGAAAACGAAGTAAATCCTAGCTATATCAGCTGTCCACATTGCTCCCGAACTGGACATTGATTTTATCCAAAGCTTAGGTTTCTTTATATATACTCTCAGGTTCTCGCTGTGTTCTTTAAAGTCTTTCTCTAGTTTTTCTTCAATTTCTCCAAGTGATTTGAATCTCTCTATTATTCTTTTAAATTTATTCACTAACCATAGAACTATTTTCAATCCAAATGTCTCGGATGTAACTGTGTAATAAACCAATAGAACCATTATTGCTGTGAATACAACTAGGAAAATCATTAGAATTATTATCCAGAGGGGAAGTTCGAACCAAAATAGGGATATGAAGATGCCTAATACTCCCATTAGGATGAAGAAACCTAAGTCAAATATTCTTTCCGCTATAATGGTTGCCAGTGAATCTTTAGCTCTACAACCTGTTTCTTTATTTATAAAATAGCTTTTGATTGCTTCTCCACCTGTTCTAGCTGATGGAGTTAAATTAGCTACACTTATACCTGCAAAAGTAATTTGAAGTAGCTTCCAATTAGATATATCTATATGAGCGTCGTCTAAAACAAATTTCCAACGGTACATCGTAGCTGTAACAGCTATTATATGAAGAAAAAAAGCAATAACTAGGAATTTAGGGTCAACAATTCTAATGACTTGTATAAGTTCTTCTCTGTCCATAAAAAGGTAAATTACAAATATAACTGCCATTCCAAAGGCAACAGTGGACATCAAAATCTTTTTTATATTCAAATTAATCTTACTCTCCTTGGTTAACTCGGTAATTTTATTTTGAATGCTTCGAATTAATCCTCTGCCTATTTATTTAACTCGATGTATTTATTATTCTAATGAAGATACTTCGATATATTTAATTACTTGGAGAAACAAAACATAATTAGTCAATAAATACATTTGAATCCTTAGGGTGATTAAAATTCTTGAAAGAGTGAAGAGAAAATTTAAAAAAAGAGATGAGGAAGATATATCTAAGAT
>JBMCFZ010000117.1:0-2575 GCA_048620055.1 archaeon
TTGAAGGTGACTTCTTGGTAAAGGGTGGTTGAGGGGGTTAGATGTGGTGTTGGCACCATTGTCAGCGGGGAAGCAATTCGGGGGTCTAAAGGATCGGCTGAAAACATTCGAGGAAACTAAAGGATCAACATGTAGAAAGTTATCGAGAGCAAAAAGTCTCTGAATCGAGTTGTGATCGGTCAGACGATAGCGGTTGAGGAGCTAGTTAAAGAGGATTGCGATCTAGTCACTTTCGAATGTGTAGTCGTTTTTAGAAGAGGGGTCAACCCTAGAAGGGATCTTGCAGGTAGAACCTTATTTAGAATTAAATTTAATTTTGATATTATCTATACTTTAGTTTTTGAATTCATCTATTTTTCTTTGATTTCCCATTGTGTATTTTTTTTCTCCATCTATAACAACTATCTTACCACACCTTTTTTCTATAATATCTAAGTATTCAGAGTTTAATTCAATAAGAATTGACCTTCTTCCCAATTCCATCGCTTTTTGACCAGTGGTGCCACTTCCTGCGAAAGGGTCCAAAACAACCCCCTCTTCTGGGCAGACAGCTTTAATTACTCTCTCAGGAAGTTTTTCAGGAAATATGGAGAAATGTGCTTCTTTTAGAGTCCCTGTCTGAATTTTCCACATGTCGCCAGGATTTTTTCCTTTCTCGTTTTTTTGAATACCTTGTAATTTATAATGAACAGTAGTCATTTCATTGTCAAATCTGTCATCTAGGTCTAACACCTCTTTTAACTTTTTCCAACCTTCTGGGTCTGGTAAGCATCTCCCTCCTCTATCAGTCCTAAACCAATGACTTACAGTTGTTTTTTTCACTCCCGTTTTCTCTGCAATTTCTGAAATAGTAAATCCCTTCTCTTTTTTTCTTTTTCGCAGATATTCAATAACTTCTAAATCGTCAGGAGAGTATTTTCGTTGGGGGCCTGTATACTTTATACCCTCTACAGAAACCCTAGCCCCTGGAGACGCACCAAGATTCATCCTTTTTGCGTCCTTAAATTTCCCTTTGTAATCACTATTATTATTTCCATCCTTTAAAGAGGGGGGGAGCTTACTATAAGTTTCTGGACTAATAGAACTAGGTAATTGCTCATCTGGATTCATTTCTTCTGGTAATTGGTCTAATTCATTTTCATCTAAAATGTTCTTCGGTTTATATTTGATGTTGTCTTCAGTTTTATGAGGTATTCTTATTCTATCTAAGAAAAAGTTGTATTGGGGGGTCGTATAGTTACCTGTGTCTTTTACGAAGAAAAATATTGGTTCCCAAGTATCATTAAACCTATCCCCAACAGAGGTCGGCATATGGTCGGGTTTGTACCAACAAATCGTATTTCTCACGACCCACCCTCTTTTCTGCATTTCTATTGCTACTCTGAATGGAATCATTTGTAAATTCTTGTCGACATATTTATCTCCAATGTTCAAAAAATAAGAACCATCATCATCCAAAACTCTTCTCAATTCATCTCCAACTTTTTTTATGTGTTGGATATACTTTTCGGGAGATTCTTCTAGCCCAATTTGATTTTCTACTCCGTAATCTCTTTGTTGCCAATATGGTGGAGAGGTAACAATACAATCTATTGACGCATCAGGAATCCTCTTCAATTGATCGAAAACATCCCCTACTAAAACTCTAGGGGCGATACATTCTTTTTCTGGCAAATCTATTTTATCCCTCATTATTGAACCTCTTATTCAGTTGTTTCAATATCTTGTTTAACTACCTTCATCTCTTCCTTAACTACATTGGATATAAAAGATTTCTCTGCTAACCAGGAGATAACTATATTTCTCACTATAGCTGAATCACTATCTCCTAGCTTTCCTTGGAGCTTTTCTATCAACTCCCATTGGTCTTCAGTAAAGGAAACTTGTACTCTTTTTCTGTTTGACATGTGTCTCACAAAACACGAAATTGAAAGTGATATATATATATTATCCCCTTTCTCTAATTTTGAGACATATTATTTTAAGCATATTAATAATTTTAACAGAAGTCATCATTCTACAAATTCATTCTATTGATAAAAGCTTACCCCCTTTTTGATCATGATTCATCCTGAGAATAACCTTTAATATTCATCTCGTCTAGGTGAATTTTGATTGTATCATAGTTTGGACTAAAAATAATTTTTTTCTTATTTTCATCATAATATTTCTCTACTAAATCAACTTCGCTTAATAAGTCTAAGGCTTTGTTTACAGATTGTCTGTATTTTGGCTTATTCTTTTTTAGATTCGAATAAACTTCCTTTACAGAGCAATCACCTTTTTTAAGAAGAACTTGAAGGGTTTCTCTTCTTAAATCATTATTTAGAGCTTTTAAGACTGATTTAGTCTCCATTGAAGTTGGATTATAGTCATCCACTTTAAATATTTGTATCTAGTATTGGTTATATGTGTTCTAATTCTAATATTTATAGTCATAATTGAAAAATAAAGGATAAAGTCATTCATGAAATCATAATTAAACATGGGAGAAAATAAGACAATAGAAAAAATTGAGTTGAGCTTGTTCAATGAAATATATAAAGCGGTTCTCGAAAACTACAAAGAAGAGTTC
>JBMCFZ010000118.1:0-2568 GCA_048620055.1 archaeon
CTACCATCCTCATTAAACATCACTACAATACTTGATCTGGTGTTAGGTGGAATTATTGGAGTTTTCCAAAGACTTCCAATTCCTTTTGCCCTAATTTTATTTTCAGAAACTTCTATTACCTGACCTTCATCCCAATCAAGCATATTTTTAACATTTTCAATACATTTAGGTAGATCACCAGTACTTTTATCCATAGGGCTATCTGTTGGTGTTGTATCCCCTTCTTTAATCGCATTTTTTATTCTTAATTCAGCAGGATCCATATTAATCTTGTCGGCAAGAAGGTTTAGGGTTCTTTCAATTGCAAATCCTTGCTCAATATGTCCAAACCCTCTAAATGCTGTTGCATACGGATGATTAGTGTAGACACAAAGTGAATCGGCTTTAACATTTGGTACGGAATATGGTCCAGTACATGATACTGCTGCAGCTCTACTAATGTTAACGGCATAATCTGCGTAGGCTCCACTATCAAATAGAAAACGTATATCCATTGCTTTTATTTCCCCATCCTCCGTCGCACCTATCTTTACTTCTCCTTCAAATCCCATACTACCTGGGGAACTAACAAGATCTTCCTCTCTACTGTTAGCTAATCTAACAGGTTTTCCATTCACTTCTTTCGAAAGCAAATAAGCAAGAGCTTCAAGGTATATACCTGCTTTACCACCAAATCCACCACCAACAAACGGTGTTTTAACTTTAATATTATTGTGTGGAATGTCAAAGTATAAACTCAATGAATGTCGTACAACAAATGGGGATTGAGAAGCAGTTCGCACAATAACTTGATCATCAGAATCAATCTCTGCAATAGTAACTCTTGGCTCCATCGCCACATGATCCTTACCTTTAAACTCAAAAGTATCCTCTACTACCACATCGGATTCCTCTAATCCACTCTCCGTATCCCCCTTCCTTATCTTTGTCCTATTACCAATATTAGTTCCTGGCTCAGGATGAATAGCTGATATTGAATCATAATCCTCCATGTTCTCATGTAAAACAGGAGAATCCTCTTTTAAAGCTTCTTTAGGTGATGAAACCGATTCTAAAGTTTCATAATCGACATCAATCAAATCCAAAGCTCTTTTCGCCTCGTGTTCAGAGTCCGCAATCACCGCAGCTACTCTTTCACCATAATGCCTGACCTTATCTTTGGCTAGCGGCCTCTTATCTCCAAGATAGATACCAGTATGAATATCAAAATCTTTACCGGTAACAACAGATCTAACACCGGAAGATTCTTCTGCCTTCTTTGTGTCAATAGACTTAATTTTGGCATGAGCATGAGGACTAGTTAAAACAGCTGCGTGAAGTAGATTATCAGGTTTATAATCGTCAGTATAATCAGCCTCTCCATTCACTTTTTTAACACCATCTTTCCTAGGATAAGAATGATCTATATGTTCATAATCAGTCAAATAATTTACCTCCATATAACAAAGCAAGGTCTTAAAATACTAAAACCTTTTGGTTAAAAAAGTTTCAAACTTCATAGATTAGAATCTATAATATTAAATAATCTCTAAAAACTAAGTAAGTTATTATGAACAATAGGAAAACTCAGAAAAAAATTATTTGCTAAAAAATGTAAAATAAGAGAGAAATAAAATATAAGACCCGTAAAATGTTATCAATTAAAATTCTTATTATAAATAAGTTAGAAATCTAACCTATAACCGAAAAGACCTTCCTCACGAACTAAAATAAGTAAAATATGAAAGGACGTTATCTCAGTCCTCTAAAATTTTCTCCAGCGTAGGATACAGACTTATTCGATTCCTCTATCCTTAATAATCGATTATACTTTGCGGTTCTTTCACTTCTAGTAACCCCTGTTTTTATTTGTCCAGAATTTAGTCCTACCGCTAAATCTGATAACCACGTGTCTTCAGTTTGACCTGATCTTTCAGAAACTTGTACACTATAACTATTTTTATAAGCTAGTTCTGCCGTTTCTAAGGCTTCAGTAAGGGTTCCAATTTGATTTACTTTAAGTAGTACGGCATTGGCTGAATTCATTTTTATTCCTTTTTTGAGTCTTTTCGGGTTTGTTACGAATAGATCATCTCCAATTATTTGTATGTCAATTGCTTCAGTTAATTCTTTGAATCCTTCGAAGTCTTCTTCATGTAAGGGGTCTTCAATTGATGCTATTGGATATTTGGAAACTAAATCTTTGTAAAAATCTATAAGCCTTTCTTTTGAGATTAATTCCCCCATAAATTTATATTTCTCTTTTCTTTCGTCGTATAAATGAGTCGCTGCAGAATCAAGACTCATAACAAATTTTCCGTCATAACCTAACTCTTCTATTGCTTTTAATTCTGCATCTAATGCATCTCTAGGGTCTTCCATCTTTGATGGAGTGTAACCTCCTTCATCACCGACATTCAATGAAGATTTTCCCCATTCAGATTCCAGAATGTTTCCAAGTTCTTTATACACTTCAATCCCCATTCTAATGGCATTTGAAAAGGAATTTGCTTCAATAGGCATGATTTGGTGTTCCTGGAAATCGAGATTACTGGCTGCTAATAACCCACCTTCTATTAGGTCTAGGAC
>JBMCFZ010000119.1:0-2562 GCA_048620055.1 archaeon
GGGTAAAGTTACAAAAGAAATATATGAAGAAGAAAAAGATTTTGATAAAATATTAGATATTCAGGGAAGGAGTAGGAACTATTTTACTAAAAAAAATCCTGAAAATATGCGCGATCCTCAACAAATTAAAGATACCCCATATTATTATGAAGCAAATTTGAGCGCAAATCAAATTATGAAAATAGTGAGTAGAATATTAGAAAAATTTGATTATGATGAATCAGAATTTAAATTGGTACTGAAATCTGATCAAGTTTAATATATTAATCTTGCTATAGACATAATAATTTAATTCAAAATTAATCTTCATTTGTGTTTTAAAGGAGATCAGAAGAATTTTTTATTATATCTACCTTACACTTTTTTTTAGACTAAGATTACATCGAATGAACTAATCATAATTTTAAAATCATATTTAGCCAATGATTTACTTACAATACAATTATTAGCAGGTTTTTTCATTAGTATTGTTCTTCATGTGAAGGAGTTCAAAGACAATATAGAATGATTTAATAGTCCCATATAACCCCTAATCCCCCAACCTCAAAGGTATCAGAAAAAACTTTCTAATTCCATTTAGAATAGTGATTCTAAATAGGATGGGGAATTAGGGCTCAAACGTGACTAATAAATTCGCAGAAGTGATTATCCCTACCACCCTACTCCCCTTCTGCACCAGCAAAGCTTTGTTTGATTTTAACATATACTTAAAATTATCTTTAGGAGTGTCGTATGGGATCCTACGAGGTATGTGATAATCTAATCGATTAACAGACATTTCTTTATTATCGCTCATAGCTATATCCTGACTAGTGACCATCTCGATATACCTTCCTTTATCCTTTACAGGTAGTTGTGAAAAATCATTTTCTTTCATTATCTTAGAAGCATCTTCAATCTTATCTTCTGGTTTAACAGATATTATGTCTTCTGTGATGAATTCCTCTGCAATATGTTTAGTGTCTTGTTTGTTGATATATATGACTATTAGTTTGTAAAAACTTAAGTATAATAATTATATTTCATATTGGCTTGGAATTATGGGTGAATATATATATTCTTTCAAGGAGAAGCAACCAAAAGAACTGGATATACTAGGAAAAAAAGGAAAAACACTGGCAGAATTGGATTCAATGGATTTGAATGTACCATCTGGATTTACTATTACTACAAAGGCGCATAAGGAATTTAAAAAAGAAAATGATCTTACAGAAGTAATTAAGGAAGAATTGAAAAATTACATTGAAGATTTAGAAAATCAAGAAGGAAAAAGTTTTGGAGATCCTGAAAATCCTCTACTTGTATCAGTTAGAGCAAGTCCACCATTTTCTATGCCGGGTATGATGAACACTATTCTTAATCTTGGACTCAACGATGAAAGTGTCAAAGGATTGATAAAGAAAACTGATGAAAGATTTGCATATGACAATTACAGAAGATTTGTCAACATGTTCGGAGAGGTCGTCCGTGGAATTCCTCACCACAAATTCGAAAAAGAGATGGATAAGATAAAAGAAAAGAGGGGGGCTGAAAACGATGTCGACCTCGACGCTGAAGGAATGAAAGAGGTCACAGAAGCCTATAAAGAACTGGTTGGCGATATCCCTTCTGATCCATGGGATCAGTTGATGGAAGCTACTAAAGCCGTTTATGGATCATGGGACAATGAAAGAGCTATCAGATACAGAGAACTCAACGATCTACCTCACGATATGGATACAGCAGTAAATGTACAGACCATGGTTTATGGTAATACAGGAGATAACTCAGGTAGCGGTGTAGCATTCACTAGAGATCCATATACAGGAGAGAACGAAATCTATGGTGAATTCCTACAGAACGCTGAGGGTGAAGACGTAATCGCTGGTATCAGAACTCCTATTGATATATCCGATCTCAAAGAAAAAATGCCAGAGATATACGATGAATTGGTAGACGTCTGTGACATTCTAGAAGAGAAATACAAAGATATGCAGGACTTAGAATTCATAGTCGAAGATGGAGAACTATACATACTTGAGACTAGAACAGGCAAAAGAACTCTTAATGCTGCTGTAAAGATAGCTACTGATATGCATGATGAAGGTTTAATAACTAAAAAAGAAGCACTATCCCATTTTGAAAATACAAAGTATAAACGTAGTGGTAGAGTATGGAAAAAGCAAAAAGACAATTTTGTAGTAGAATGTGAAGTAGCCTCATCAGGTATTATAACAGGAGAGATTGTATTTGAAATAGAAGAAGCGAAAACAAAATCTAAGAACGGAGAAAATGTAATATTAGTCAGACCTGACTTAATAGGGCATCAAATGGATCATGACACCCTTCAGGAAGCAATTGATACAGCTGACGGAATACTTACTTATGAAGGATGGAAGACAAATCATGTAAGTGTTCTAAGTAGAAATATGTCCACTCCATGTTTCATGAGTGATGAAATAGAGATTAACCTAGAAGAGGAAACAATTGCTACAGAAAAATTCACTTTAAATAAAGGAGAGGTAATCATTCTTAATGGTAACAACGGACATGTAAATCTAGGAGATTCTCTTAGTCTTAAAT
>JBMCFZ010000120.1:0-2557 GCA_048620055.1 archaeon
GAATATTACTCTGTCGAGTTTGAAGTATCCTTCTCTTTCTTGGTACTCTATTTTATTTCTGCTTCTTCTAGGTATTTCTACTACTACGTTAATTTGTTTTGGTGGGTTTTTTCCCCTTGAGATATCTTTCCATAGTGTTTTTCCGTTGGTTATTTTAATCACCTTTTTATTTTTTTAATCAGTTGTTTTTTTTATGGTTTTTTCGTTTCTATTTTCTTCTCGCTTCTGAGGTATATTACGGGAATATTTTTTTCCAGGCATCTTCTCTTCAATTTCTTATCGTTTGTTGCCACTTCTGCATTTTTCTTTTCAGCGTATTTCAGTATTATGTCATCCGTGTGTTTTTTATTGGTTTTTACTCCTTTTTTCTCAAGTTTTTTCTGTTCTATGATCTGTAGGGCTATTTTGCTCTCCTTTGTTTTCATTTCTTTGAGTTCTTTTTCCACTGATTTGAGTACTATGAATTTTGCTCTTGGCTTTTTTTCTCTTATTTTTTTGTATATATCTATCTTTTTTGTTTCCGGTATCAATAGGAAATTTGTGTCCAGTATTATTTCTAATTGATTGTCATTCATTTTTCCACTATTTCTCCGTATCCTATTAGTCTCCATCTTGCTTTTATTTTTCTCGATATCGCTATTCTTGCGTTTTTTTCTATCGGTATTTCTTTTCGAAGCTTTATTTTCACAGTGTCTTTGAATATTTTTTCCACTGTTCCAAGTACAGTGTCCGTTCCCACGGTTATTACTAGGTTTTCATTTGTTTTCAGTGGCTCTATTTCCTCGATTCCAACGTTTTCTTCTAGGAGAGTTGGTTTTATCTCTATTTCTTTTTTCACTTGTGGGGATGTTCCTTTTTTCGATACTATTGACCCTATCAAGTTATCTCCTTTTGTAAGTGATGGATCGAGTTTTGTTTGTACTCCTATTAATCCTCCTGGATTCGCTTCTTTTATTTCGTGTTTTTCGGTTGATAGTGATGTAATTTCTGTTTCAAGTTTCTTTGTTTCTCCATCTTCCCTTATCCCTGGAACTATTTCTATTTCGTCTCCTACCTTTAATTTTCCTTGTGTTAGGGATCCTCCTATTATCCCTCCTTTCATATCTTTTATTGGGCTTCCTGGTTTGTTTATGTCGAATGATCTAGCTATTCTTAGTCTTCCTGGTTTATTTGGATCTCGTTTTGGTGTTGGTATTTCTTCTTCTATTGCTTGTATTAGTTTATCGTAGTTTATGTTGTGGTGTGCTGCTATTGGTATTATCGGTGCGTTTTCCGCTACTGTTCCTTTTATTAACTCTTCTATCTGTTTTTTGTGTTTTTCCGCTTGTTTTTTGTCAACTAAATCTATCTTCGTTTGCGCTATCACTATGTTTTTTGTATCCGTTATATCCAGTGCTGCCAGATGTTCTTTTGTCTGTGGTTGTGGACATTCTTCGTTTGCTGCTATTATTAGTAATGCTCCATCCATTATGTTTGCTCCTGATAAGGTAACTGTCATCAGTGTTTCGTGTCCTGGGCAGTCTATGAATGATATTTTCCTAACTACTTCTGGTTCTCCTTCACATTCATCGGGTTTTACTGTGTACTTTTCGTTTCCTTCTTTATCCTTACATTTGTAGAACGTTGTGTCGGCGTACCCTAGTTTCATTGTTATTCCTCTTTTCAGTTCTTCACTGTGTGTATCCGTCCATTTTCCGCTCAGTCCTTTGACTATGGATGTCTTTCCATGGTCTACGTGACCTGCTAGCCCTATGTTCACTTCTGCTTGTTTCGGTTCATTCATTTTAACTACCTTTTTAGAGGTTTAATCCTCTAGTTGTTTGTTTATCCATTTTTTCATTGTTTTTCTATCTTTGTTTTGTTTTTCTGCTTCTAGGAGTTTTTTGTATTGTTCTTTACTGAAGTCAGCTGCTTTTTCCTTAACTTCTGAAGTGTTTTTCTCACTTAATTCTTCGAAGTCCACTTCTTCCTCAGCTTCCTCTTCTACTTCTTCTTTAGTTTCCTCGGTTTCTTCTTCAGCTTCTTTCTCTTCTTCGTCAGTTTCTTCTACTGTTTCTTCTTCCTCTTCTTCTGGTTCTTCTCCGAATAGTTTCGCTAGGTTCTTCTTTCCTTTGCTAACTACTTTTAGGTTCAGTTGCTGTGTTTCTTCGGATACTATTTCTCCTCTCACTGTTTTTCTTTTTCTTATTCCTGTTTCTTTTGGTCTGTATCCTGGTCCTTTTCCTAGGAGTAGTTTGGTTCTTTCTTCTGTTTTTACTCCTTTTTTCATTGGGAATCCTTGCTTGTCACTTCCTCCTGTGATCTTTAATTTGTATCCTTTGAGGTCGAGGAGGCTTCCTTCTACTTCTTCTCCTATTTTTTTCCCGTGTAGTACTCTTGCTTTTTTATCTTCTATTTCTTTTTGATATGTTTTTCCTTTTTCTGGGTTTGCTACTGTTATTTGCATGTTTACACCTCTTTGTTTATCTTTTTATTCTTCTTATTTCTCTTAATAGTTGCTTGTTTTTGAATCCTTCTCTTTCAAGCTCATAAGTTTCATCTATTGGGACATCAGTAT
>JBMCFZ010000121.1:0-2536 GCA_048620055.1 archaeon
TTTTAGCCCTTCATTAGGCTTAAATGGAGGAAATTTAACTCCTACTTTCATTTTTACCACCTACTAAACCCACAAGAAGGACTTACACACTTAGCACATCCTTCTTCAAATACTAAAGGTTCCTCACAATCAGGACAAGAAGCTAATCCATTTTCTAAAACGCTCTTTTCTTCTTCTATTTTAATTTTTTCATCACTCATATATGTTTCTAATACTTTAGATACTGCATCTGCTAAGGAAAAAATTTGTCCATCTTGAGTGAACCTTACTGACCCACTATGAATACCTTTTAATTGTTTATGTACAGATTCTACAGACCCATTATTTCTAAATATTAAACTACAAAGTCTTCCTATTGCTTGAGCATCTGCATAAATATCTCCACCAGATTTTCCAGCATTTATAAAAATTTCCATTGGGTATCCATATTCATCTTCAGAAACTGTAATATAGGCGTTTACTCCTTTTCCATTACCACCTGGAAGTGGAGTTTTGAACCTTCTAGCTTTCAGTTCCTGAAATTTCTTTGTACTAGTAGCTTTTTTACCACCATTCATCTTACTTAATTCTGCTATACTTTTTATAGCTTCTAATTTCTCTGTTTCTTCACTTTTTTCTATCTCTTTATTATCTTTTTTATCTTCTTTAGTCCCTTGAGTGAGAACTTCAAAAGTTCTACTTCCTGCTCTATAAATAGTAATTCCTTTGCATCCTAATCTATATGCTAATTTGTATGCTCTTTTTACGTCTTCTACTGTTGCTTTATTATCCATATTAATAGTTTTACTTACCGCTAAATTGGTATGATTCTGAAATGCTGCTTGATGACGAATATGATAATCGACATCTATTTCATTAGAAATTTTAAGGACTTCTCTTATCTGTTGAGGTAGCTCCTCGATATTCTGAGCTGAACCAGATTCTAATAGTTTTATTAGAGGCTCAGATTCAAAATTCCCTGATCTAATTTCTTCTGATAAGAAACCTTTGTCTAAGAGATACTTTTTAATAACCTCTGGAGAATCTACTAATTTTTCTCCATTTAAAACTTTTGATGTATAACTTAAAGCGAAGAAAGGTTCTATACCACTATTTACTCCAGCTATCCTAGCAATAGTTCCTGTAGGAGCGATACAAGTTCTTGTAGCATTTCTAACTGGAGTTTCTTCTCTACACTCTAAATATGGACCTCTTTCTTCAGCTAATTTTACGCTTTCTAAATAAGCTGTTTGATTTATAAACTTCATTAAGTTGTTTCCTAATTTTACAGCTTCATCAGATTCATATGGAATATCAGCTAAAGTTAAGAGGTCTGCCCATCCCATTACTCCTAATCCTATTTTCCTAGTTTTCATAACTTGTTCTTCTATTTCTTTACTAGGATATTCATTAACGGAGACTACATTATCGAGAAATCTAGTTGCTAACTGGGTAACTATTTTAAGATATTCCCAATCTATCTCTTTGGTATCTGGATCAACAAAAAGAGATAAATTTATACTACCTAAGTTACAAGCTTCGTTTGGATATAACGGTACTTCTCCACAAGGATTAGTACATTCTAATGGACCTAAATGTGGAGTAGGATTATCTTCATTTACTGAATCTCTGAAGAATACCCCTGGATCTCCTGTAGCCCAAGCTGATTTACATATTTCTTCAAACAAGTATCTGGCTGATACTGTATTTACTACTTTTCCATCCCATTCTAAATCAATAGATCCATCATTTTCTACAGCTTCCATGAAATTCTTGTCTACACTGATGGAAATATTAAACTCTGAAATAACTTGATTAGTTTTATCAGCTCCAGCATTTGAATTCTTACAACCTATAAAATCTAATATGTCAGGATGAGAAACTTTGAGAATGGCCATATTAGCTCCATCTCGTTTCCCTCCTTGAGTAATTAATTTTGAAACACTATCTAAATGTTTTAGAGTTCTAATAGGTCCACAAGCTTTTCCATGTGTAGTAGCTATTGGAGAACCTTCTGGTCTAATCTTACTAAGATTAAACCCAGTTCCTCCTCCAAATTTTAATGTCATACCTTGAGCTTTAGCTGTGTCTAATATTCCATCCATTGTATCTTCTAATGGTAAAACAAAACATGCAGATAATGTTCCTCTACCAGTTCCAGCATTCATGAGAGTTGGACTGTTAGGCAGAAAAATTCTACTAGACATTAATTCAAAAAATGCTTTGTAATAAGCAGATCTTTTACCTTCTGACTCTACAGAAGCTACATGTCTGGCTACTCTTTTAAATAATTCAGTAGCAGATTCCTTAACTCTTCCTTTTTCATCTCTTTGTAAGTATCTATTCTCTAATATAGTTTTTGTATTAGAGGATAAAGGCCCAGATCGACTAAGAAGAACAGAAGGAATAGAAGGAATAAAGAAAGCTTGTTCTGTGGTTGACATAAGTCCTCAAAGTATTGTGTAATTTATTTTCTTCTTCGTCGTCGTTGAGTTAAGGGCTTACTTTTTTTAGTAAATATTCCTCTTCCCTCTAAAGGTTTATCACTACTCATAAT
>JBMCFZ010000122.1:0-2525 GCA_048620055.1 archaeon
CCATAGACATACTGATTCCATTAGTTTCTCCGTTTTCTAATTTCTCTTTCAACGCTTCTTTCTCTCTTTCCAGTTCTTCTACCTCTTGTTGTAATTTCTGTATCTTAATATCCTTCATTTTAATTCTAGCTTTGATTGAAGACTCTCCATCAAATGCCAAAATGAAATGTTGGAAAAATTCAGAAGGACCTTCATACTCTTTTTCAATTATTTTCTCTACTTGATTCCAGACTTCTTTGGATCTTCCTCCAAAGTAAATTTTTTGATAGTTTCCAGTCATTTTATCCCTCCATCTAATGGGTGATGAGTTATCATCACAGGTGATGAGTAGTCATCACACATAGGTGTTTCAAAGAAAGTATGTGATGAATAGTCATCACACACAATTTCTGTAAAATTATTAGAATAGAAAGTTTCAATCGACTGTTTAGAAAATACTATACTACTTCTATATGTGGGTAAGGGATATTGGGTGATCACCCAAAGATCTCCTAAAGACCCTTTGTAGTAGTCCGCCAAATGAAACAATGGTCGGGTAAGGTTAGTTTCATTTGGAAATTTGGTTAATTTTTGAAAATTCATCTACTGATCCCTCCAAGATGTTACTCCTATTTCTTTGAGTCCTTCGAATGGTTTGTAAACTGCTAGTTCTGCTTTTTTGTCAGCTGCAAACATGTCGCAAAGATGTATAAGAAGTTGAAAGTTGGTTTCTGGGTTTTGGCTACATCCCCATGGTCCGTTGTGTGCTGCTATTCCTTTCGCTATCTTTGTCTTTGTTGTTCCTAAAATTTGGGTTTTTTGTAGGAATTGTTCTGATGCTATTCTGTCGTGGTCTGATACTGTGTGTCTTCCTGGTATAACATTGCCTTCAAAGTCCGTACTAACTCCGAACTTAAATGTATCGTGAAGAAGGACTGCTGCTCTTGCTAAGTCTTTTTCATTCTTGTTAATTTTTCCCATGTCTTTCCAGCTTTTCATTAGTCTTTCGAGTGCTGTGAAGACTCTTTTTGTGTGTAGGAGTAGTCCGTATTTTCCTGTTTCGTCTTTGCTGTGATATTTTCCTGATGAGCTACTTTCTCTATTCCAGAAGTAGTCAGGTACTTCTTCTATAAGATATCGTTCAATTTCTTCCTGAATCTTAGGATCTTTAATTTTCATGACTTCTGGAAGAAGTCTGTATAGTTCTTCCCTGTTGTTCACTGTAAGTGTCATAGTTCCACCTTAAACTCTTTTCCACAGTTTCCGCATCTGTAAGTAGCTGAATATATTTCTAGTGTATCTGGATTCTGTACTTGTTTTGTTTTTTCTGCCTTGTCTTGACAGTTTGGACATTCTATAACATCTTTTTCTGGACTTACAGCTGGTATCATGTGTCACACCTTGTTAAATCTGTTGGTGAGATGTTGTTTTCTCTGAGGAATTTGATTATTTGTCTTGCTGCTTGGCTCATGCTGTTTCCATGTGTTTCAAGGTATTCTTTGTCTTTCTCTGTGAGTTTTAGGCTGGTTCTTACTGATGGTTCCTCTGGATCATATCTTGAAGTGTCGACTTCTCCGCCGAGCATGTACATCAGCTCCTCACCTCTTGTTTCTGCAGCCTGTTTTGTTTTCTTACATTGTCTCTGGCTTTTCTTTCTATGATTAGTTCGTATCTTTCTTCCAGGAGATCTCGGATTTCTTCAGCAGATTTCATCAGTTATCTCCCTCTCTTTCTATTTCATTGAATTCATGATCGCAGTTTGATTCATAGTCTTCTCCATCCTCTGTTTTTCCTTGAGCCCAGCATGATGCAGTTGAATAGGTAGTTTCAACACCACATCTTTCACATTTTAAATCATTCATCTGTTATCTTCCTCTTTTTGTGATACTATGATTTTTCTTCCATCAGATCTTGTTTTCAATGTGAGTTGTTCTTTTCCTCGATATGTATCCCGGTATCTTGATGCGTACATGGTGTCTATCATGCTTCCACCTGGTTTTCGAGTTTGTTTATTTCGTTTAGAAGTCCTCTTCTCCCTATTTCAGCCTTTGAAAGACCTGTTTCTTTGATTATTTCATCAAGTCTTTCATCTAGCTGTTCAGGGATTTTAAATGAAAATCTTTCCATATTGTGTCCACCTGTTATCTTATTACCAACATATTAACATCATTTGTTTAAAAAGTTATTGGTAATATCCACACGTTGGTATTGTTACCACTCAGTATTTGTAAAATCCTTTCATAGAGTTTTAATAAATAGTTTTTTAAAAAGATTAGTCGCTTGTTCTTAATAGATGTCATTTAAGCCAATGAATGAAACTGTAGGAAGTATCGGAACGGATTGTATCAATGATAAAGCTGTATACGGATATGAGAAAGGTATGGAATTTGCTTTGCAGGATGTAAGGCTTCTTATCATATTTCTAGCTGGGTTTTATCTTGCTAATATTCTTATAGAGAATTTATATAGGAATAATGGAGTTTTCAAGTTTTCTGCTGGTAAAAAAACTTTTTCATTAGATATCGGGTATCCAAAGTTTTGGGATT
>JBMCFZ010000123.1:0-2500 GCA_048620055.1 archaeon
GCACTTAGTTGTTTGTGTATTTTAAGGTTACACAACCTACTTGCCTCCACTTGTTAAGATGATGTCTAATCCATCCATCCCCATTTCCTGCCCACTAACTTAATAATGGGCAGAGTAACGAGACTGAATAGCTTCTGCAAGGCTCTTAGAGGCTCTTAGAGCGAATTATATGAGTGAGATGGGTATTACCCTATCTATTCTTTTAACTCGCTCAGTTCGTCTTTAAGATTGTCTATCTCTTTACACTGTTTTTTAATAATCTCTGCTTGTCTAACTCTAATGTACTCTTTCTTTTTTAATTCCTCTTTTAATTCGTCTTCAGTCATTTTATCTATTCCTTCAACTTCAGCGTGTTTATTTCCTCTATCTTCTTTTACTGCATTCATCATTTTACCCATTGTTATTTTTCTCTGGCCTCAAAGACTGCTTCAGCGACCTTTATAATGTCATCGAGCTGTACTTTGAAAGGGTTAATTCCCATTTCTCCAGAAACTAGCTCTTCAATTTCATTACTTAGTCTCTTTTGTTTGTCGTAAAGCTCTTTCATTTTAGGATATTCCTCTGCAATTGCCTCTCCTGCAGGTGAACCCCATCCAAGGCTTGAGGCTTCCTCTAAACAATCGTATAATCTAATCTCTTCCATTTCTCCTTCTTTATTTGCTCTTTCAATCATCTTTTCTTTCCCTATTTTTCTTAATCTGTTGTACATTTGCTTAGCTTTCTTCTGTGCTTCGTTGTGTTCGGCGTAAAGTTCTTTTGTTTTTTTAATTTGTTCTGGTGTTACTTCCATAAGTTTTGTAGTTTAATTTTAATTTTGAAGAACGTCATTTTAATTTTTTCAAAGATGGTTTTTTCCACTTTTCTATCTTCATCCCATTGCTTGAAAGGTGAATATTTAATCTCTACATCAATGTCTCCTTTTTCGTGTCCTGTAAGCTCTACTTTCTTGTTAACTTCTTTCTTTATCTTCATAAATTTCATATGAAGTCCTTCTACTATATCTACATCAAGTCTTTCTGGTGAGATTATCATAAAATCTCCAAGCTCATTAGTTTCATAAATCCATTCACCATCTTTTGTCTTTCTCTCTAAGTAGTTCATAGTTGTTTAGTTAGTTTTCCAATCCATAATGTATTTTCCTTCTCCATCTTTCATTCTTCCTGTAAGTGCTAAGATTAAGTCTGCAAAAGTCCAGAGAGTCATACCTCCAAATGTAAGTAGTTTAAGTAATCCTAACACTGGTCTACCTGCATAAAATCTATCTACTCCAAATGTACCTAGTAACCAAGACAGTATACAGGTTATAAGTCTTGATTTCTCAGAGATGTTATTTTCTCTTCTCCATTCCATTCTTGCTTCTTTCCTTGCTCTTATTTTTGCTTTTTCTTGTTCGATTTGTTCTTTATTGCTCATAATTCTTTTTTATTAAAGTTTTTAATCTACCTGCAAGAGTTTTTCAACGAAGTGTTTATCAATTGCGAACATATAACCTATCCTCCCCTTGGAGAGCCCCTCTTCATAAAGTTCAGGGACCCTCCTTTCCAAATACTCTTGCCACTCTTTAAGCTTCATCTTCAATCTCTCTTATAACTTCTAAGTCTTCGTTTATTTCATCTAGGTTTTCCTCTATTCTTTCATATGCTTCATCTTGTCTATTAGGCTCTTCAGCTTCTTGTAGCTCTGAACCTAATACCATTCCATAAAGGAATATAAAACCTATGGCGATGAAAATCATAAGTGCGTCTAAAAAATCTTCCATAATTCTTGATTGTTATTACTTAATTATACCACAGAATGACTAGTTCTGTCAAGTGTTGGACCTTTTTTAACTCAAAATGGGATGTCTCCAACGTCTAGGTCATCCTCATCTTCTACAGTAGGAATTGACTCTCCTTCGTGTTCTGGCTCACTATTTCCTCCGTCAAAATCATTTACTTGCATATAGTGATTTCCTTTCTTAGATTCCTTAATGTCTATCTTCACTTTTCCTTGTGTGTCCATATGTTTCTTCATACACTCTACGAACTGTTTAACGTCTACTAAAAGACTATATTTTACAAAGTCTGGTGCTTTGTCTGCTTCTTTAATCCAGATTCCGTCTACAAAATTATTATTGCTCATTTTCTTGTTTTTTATTAACTAATAATTCTACTTCTCTTCTGGAGAGGTCTATATTGTCGAGCATTTCATAATATTGCTCGCTATTACTATAGGAATCTCTCCTTATTGCTTCTTTTATTTGTCTGTTCATAAGTTTTTAAGTTTATCTAATAGTTCTCTTTGTTTTCTTAATTTTTTTTGGAGATTTATCTCCCTAGCTACGTTGTTTGTACCTATGACTATGAACATTCCAAATGCTACCCAAGCGTTTGAATGGACAGCTATAAGAATAAATCCAGTTAACCATAGGATAAAGTTTAGAATTGCTATCATAGTGTTTTTTTAATTAAATTTATTTTACGTCAACTGGTTGATGGATTACTAAGTCCTCTCCTATAGG